>OMRF01000215.1 GCA_900313435.1 uncultured Lachnospiraceae bacterium
AAAGGATACTATCTGTCTTGAGGGCGACGGCAGCATCATGATGAACCTTCAGGAGCTTCAGACCGTGATCACAAACCGCCTTCCCATAAAGATATTCCTCATCAATAACAGCGGTTATCATTCCATAAGGATCACCCAGTCGAATCTCTTTTCCGAGCATTCAAAGGTAGGTATCGGTCCCGAATCGGGCGACCTTTCATTCCCTGATTTTGAAAAGATACCAAAAGCCTTTGGCTTTCCTTATTACTCCGTGAGGAGTAATAAAGAGGTTCTTGAGGTTCTTCAAAAGGTGCTTGAGAAAAAAGGCCCCGTGTTTACCGAGATATTTACGGATACCGATCAGCGCTGGGAACCGAAGAGCAGTACGAAGAGGCTCCCGGACGGAACTCTCGTAAGCCCGCCGCTTGAAGATCTTGCTCCCTTCCTTCCCCGGGAGGAGCTTGAAAAGATAATGTTCATACCCATGGTTCCGGAAGGCTGATATGAAGGGAGCGATAGTCACAGGACCCACCGGGGCGGTCGGACGGGCCCTTATTGAGTGCCTGACGGAAAACGGCATAGAGGTTCTCGCGGTCACAAGAAAGGACACAAAGAGACTTTCCAATATTCCGGAATCTCCTCTTGTAAAGACTGTCGGGATAGATCTTTCCGGGATAAAAGAACTTCCCGATATCGTAAGAGATCTTCCCGGAAAATATGACGCCTTTTATCATTTAGCCTGGGCCGACACTTTCGGGGAGGACGCGAGAAATGATGTAAGAAGCCAGCTTTTGAATGTGGGCTACTCGGTGGATGCCCTTGAAGCTGCATCAAAGATCGGTGCAAGCGTCTTCATCGGAGCCGGCTCACAGGCGGAGTACGGAAGATACGAAGGAGCGCTTTCAGGCTCGACTCCCGCATTCCCGGAGAACGGCTACGGGATCGCAAAGCTTGCGGCGGGAGAGTTTACAAGGCTTCGCGCGTCGCAGCTTTCCATAAAGCATATCTGGGTACGAATCCTTTCAGTATTCGGTCCCTGCGACGGAAAAGGCACGATGATAATGTCTGCCATAAGGTCGCTCCTTGATAAAGAACGACCTTCCCTTACAAAAGGAGAGCAGCTTTGGGATTATCTTTATTCAAAGGATGCGGGGCGCGCTCTTTTCCTTTTGGGGGAAAAGGGAAAGGATAAGAAGATATACTGCCTCGGGAGCGGGAAGGAGAGACCTCTTCGCGAATACATGGAAGAGCTTCGGGATGCGATAGATCCTTCTCTTCCTCTTGGAATCGGAGAGAGAGAGTATTCGAAGAACCAGGTGATGAAGCTTGTTGCGGATATATCGGCTTTGACTGAAGATACGGGCTTTGTTCCCGATTATTCCTTTTCCGAAGGTATAAAAGAAACTATAGACTGGGTCAGGAAAGAGAGATCATGAAAAAGATAAGCATAATGATCCCCTGCTACAATGAGGAGGAGAACGTAGTCCCCATGAGCGAGGCCGTGACAGAGCTTTTTGAAAAAGAGCTGCCACAGTACGATTATGAGATATTATTCATAGACAATGCCTCAACGGACAACACCCGTCCCCTTCTTCGAGAGATATGCAAAAGGAATCCGAAGGTAAAGGTCATCATGAACGCCAAGAATTTCGGGCAGTTCAATTCTCCTTTTCACGGGATGCTCCAGACTACCGGTGACTGCACCATTACCATGGTATGTGATTTTCAGGATCCCATCGAACTCATCCCGAAATACCTTAAGGAATGGGAGAACGGCTACAAGATAGTAATAGGGATAAAGTCAAAGAGTAAAGAGAATCCCTTTATTTACCACATGAGATCCCTTTATTACAAGTTCGTAAAGAAGTTCTCGGATGTGGAGCAGATAGAGCATTTCACAGGCTCAGGGCTTTATGACAAGGATTTTCTTGAGGTCCTTCGGAACCTTCACGATCCTACGCCCTTCCTTAGGGGGATAGTGGCGGAACTTGGCTTTAAGATCAAAAAGATCGAATATGAGCAGCCAAAGAGGCGTGCGGGGAAGACACACAACAATTTCTGGACCCTCTATGACGCAGCCATGCTCTCGATCACGTCCTATACCAAGATCGGACTCAGGGTCGCTACCTTTATCGGGATGATCGTGGCGCTCATAAGCCTTGGCATCGGTCTCGTTTACCTCATTATGAAGCTCATTTGGTGGGACAGATTTTCTGCCGGTATGGCACCCATGCTCATAGGCGTGTTCTTCATAGGTTCCCTTCAGCTCTTTTTCATAGGCCTGATAGGGGAATACATCATGAATATGAATAAGCGGCTTATGAATAGACCCTTAGTAGTCGAGGAGGAGAGGATCAATTTTGAAGAAGAGCCAAAAGAGAAATAAGTCATGATAAATCTGCTATGGAGAGGGATAAAAAAGCTTGCACTCGGCTTCCTTCGGCTGATATTCAAGATCCTTCACAAGGAACTTACGCCGGAAAAGGAAGAGGGCTTCATCCAGTTTGTGAAATTCGGTCTCGTAGGTCTTTCAAACACCGTGATATCCTATCTTACCTACGTGATTTTTCTCTTCGTGTTTGAGAACGCCGGCATCTTTCCTGAATGGGATTATCTCATAGCACAGGCCATAGCCTTTGTCACGAGCGTAGCCTGGTCCTTCTTCTGGAACAACAAATACGTTTTCAAAGAGGAGGAGGGAGAGAAGAGGAATATCTTCCTTGCCCTCATAAAGACCTATGTTTCTTATGCTTTCACGGGACTCTTCTTAAACAGCATACTCTCATATCTCTGGGTTGATGTCCTTCACTGGTCAAAGCTGATAGCGCCGATAATAAACCTCCTCGTGAGTGTTCCTGTGAATTTCTTTCTCAACAAGCTTTGGGCCTTTCGGACGAAAAAGAAGGAGTGAGATTGGAGGTTTTGATATGAAAAAGAAGATGATTAAGATTTTCTCTATTGT
>OMRF01000147.1 GCA_900313435.1 uncultured Lachnospiraceae bacterium
CCGCGCAGCTTTGCGGAGGCGGTCTCATTCTCGGTGCCTTCTTTATGGCAACCGATTATGTGACAAGTCCGATCACTCCACTGGGAAAGATCATATTCGGTATCATTCTCGGCGTCATGACCGGTGTCCTCAGAGTATTCGGAGGATCAGCGGAAGGCGTATCCTACGCCATCATATTCTCGAACCTCCTGGTTCCTCTCATTGAGAGATTTACGGTTCCGAGAGCCTTCGGGATCGTGAAGGAAAAGAAGAAAAAGGAATTGAAGACAGATGAGAAGGGAGGCGCGAAGAAATGAAGGGAAAGCTTGTAAAAGATGCGCTGATCCTTACGATCATCACTTTGGTTGCCGGTCTTGGGCTCGGAATAGTTTATGAGATCACAAAGGAACCCATCAGGAAGGCGAAGGAAGAGGCTCTTGTCAGATCCTACAAGGCAGTATTTGAAGATGCTGACAGCTTTGAGGATCAATCCGTTGACGCTGAAAAGGCTTCGGAGGTTCTTTCTTCAAGCAATGTTGAGGGCGTTTCCATAATGTTTACGGAGAAGGCTAAAAATGCTTCAGGTGAAACAATAGGCTATGTCATCGGGATCAAGTCCCAGGGAGGCTACGGCGGGCCCATTGAGTTTTCTATGGGTATCACAAAGGACGGAAAGCTGACCGGCTATTCCATTACCTCTATCAGTGAAACCGCCGGGCTTGGAATGAAGGCAGATTCCTATGGGGAAAAGACCTTCTCTCATCAGTGGATAGGAAAGAGCGCTGATAAAAGTTATGCAGTGACTAAAGATGGCGGTGAGATTGAGGCGATATCAGGTGCGACCATTACCTCCCGTTGTATGACAAAGGGCATCAATGGCGGAATTGCCTGGTTTAATTATCTGGAAGGAGGCGCTCAGTGATGAAAGCAATAGTAGAACGCCTTAAAAACGGCATTATCACGGAGAATCCTACCTTTGTCCTCATGCTCGGTATGTGTCCGACACTTGCTGTCACAACGTCTGCCATAAACGGCATAGGAATGGGGCTTTCCACCACGGTGGTCCTTGCGCTGTCGAATCTTATAATATCCCTTCTTCGGAAGGTGATCCCGGACCGCGTCAGGATGCCTGCTTTTATAGTCATAGTCGCTTCCTTCGTTACTATAGTGCAGTTCCTTATGGAGGGCTTTGTTCCGAGCCTCTACGCTTCGCTTGGAATCTATATTCCGCTCATCGTTGTAAACTGTATTATCCTGGGACGCGCGGAATCCTATGCTTCAAAGAACCCGCCCATTCCTTCGCTGTTTGACGGGATCGGTATGGGGCTCGGCTTTACGGCGTCGATCACCGTGATCGGTCTGGTCCGTGAGTTTCTTGGAGCCGGCACATTATTTGATAAACAGGTTCTTCCACTTGCGGATCCTGCCAACGGAGTCAGCGGTTTCACACCGATATCGATATTTGTAATGGCTCCCGGAGCGTTTTTCATCCTCGCTATCCTTGTGGCGGTGATGAAGGAACTGAGGATTAAGATGGAAAAGAAGGGAAAGCCTTTGGCGGCCTCTGCTTCAGTATTCAATGATGAGGACTGTACGGTATGTCCCTTTGCGGAATCCTGTACAGGAAAGGCTGCTGTCATGCAGATAGAAGGCGGACAGAAGAAGGCGGCGGTCGAGAAAGCAGATACTGCAAAGACCGAAGAAAAGGTTGAAGAGAAGACTGAAGAAAAGTCGGACAAGGCAGAGGATAAAAAAGCTCCTGCCCAAAACAAAACGGATGTGAAGAAAAACAAAAAAGGAGGTAAAAGATAATGAGCGGTGAAATGAATGTCTTCGCTGAGCTTATGCTCATACTTGTCTCGACCTCTGTCGTCAGCAATGTTGTCCTTTCCCAGTTCTTGGGACTTTGCCCCTTCTTCGGCGTTTCAAAGAAGGTTGAGACCGCGTTTGGAATGGGAGTTGCAATTATTTTCGTTATCACGCTTGCTTCCATAGTTACCGGTGTGATCTACAAATTCGTTCTGATCCCTACCGGGTTTACCTATCTTCAGACCATAGTGTTCATCCTCGTGATAGCAGCTTTGGTTCAGTTTGTGGAGATGGTATTAAAGAAGCATGTTCCGTCGCTTTATCGTTCGCTGGGTGTCTATCTTCCTTTGATAACCACGAACTGTGCGGTCCTTGGCGTCGCACTTACGAATGTTACGAATTACTATGATACCGATGCGCCGTTTTCCATACTGAAGGGAACCTTCTATGGCTTTGGAACGGCCGTTGGCTTCATGATCGCCATCGTCATCCTTGCAGCCATAAGGGAAAAGATGGAAAACAATGATGTTCCCCGTGCCTTTAAGGGGACCGGGATCGTTGTGGTCACAGCAGGTCTTATGGCTATCGCGTTTTGCGGATTTTCCGGCGTGATCAAGTAAGGGAGGGAGTGAAGAGTTATGGCTTATGGAATAATAATGTCGATAGTACTCGTAGGTGCCGTCGGCTGCATAATCGGCTTTTTCCTCTCCTTTGCTTCGGAGAAGTTCAAGGTAAAGGTTGATGAGAGAGAAGTAGCAGTACTTTCGGTACTTCCCGGAAATAACTGCGGAGGCTGCGGCTATCCCGGTTGCGCCGGTCTCGCGGAGGCTATCGCTAAGGGTGAGGCTCCTGTCGGACAGTGCCCGGTTGGTGGCTCTCCCGTAGCAGCTAAGATCGCAGAGATCATGGGTGTAGATGCGGGTTCCTCCGAAAGGATGGTCGCCTTTGTAAAGTGTTTAGGAACCTGTGAAAAGGCAAAGGATAAGTATGAATATTCCGGATCAAAGGATTGCAGTGTGGTAGCCCTTGTTCCGGGAGGTGGTCCCAAGTCCTGCGCCTTCGGATGTCTAGGCTTTGGATCATGTGTAAGTGCCTGTCCCTTTGATGCGATCCATATCGTAAACGGAATATCCGTGGTTGACAAGGAAGCCTGCAAGGCCTGCGGAGCCTGCGTCAAGGCCTGCCCCAGACATCTGATCGAGCTCATTCCCTACAAAGCTTCTGAAGCGGTTGGGTGCTCTAATAAGGATAAGGGTAAGGATGTTATGGCAGTATGCGACGTCGGATGTATTGCATGCCATCTGTGCGAAAAGAACTGTCCCGCCGATGCGGTTCATGTCATAGATAATGTCGCTTATATTGACCAGTCAAAGTGTACGGGTTGCGGGACCTGTGCTGAGAAGTGTCCGAAGAAAGTAATAGTTAAGAAAATCGAGTAGGGCGGATTAAACCGCCCTCTCACACCACCGTACGTGCCGTTCGGCATACGGCGGTTCAACATAACTTCAAGGCGTGA
>OMRF01000173.1 GCA_900313435.1 uncultured Lachnospiraceae bacterium
GTTATGAAAAGCTCGCTCTTGTCTATTACAGACACGTTGTCCAGGCACGAGGCAATATATCTCGCCCACGCATGTTTCTTTGTTCCGAAGTAGAACTGCGTCGTACTCATTTTGCCGTTTCTCATATTGATGACCGGATGACACATTATTGCCTTGAAGATCGTAGCGAGCCTGCTGCCAACCTGACCCGATCTTGCAAGGTAATCAAGATTGTCCACGATGAAATTGGTATTAACTCGCGTGCGCAGAACATTAAGCTGCCTTATGATCTCGCCGACGGTGAGTCCTTCCGCAGCCAGTCTGCAAGCCTCGAGCACTATGATCCCCTGTCCGCTTGACAGATGCCTTGAATCAAATACCGTTACATTACCAAATGCGGCGGCCGCCTCGACTGCGCTTTCGTAGCCGCTGTGATTGACTCTCGTTGATACAGATATGTGAAGGATATTATTTGCTCCAAGAAGTGCCTTTGCAAAGAAGTCTTCGTGCACCTTAACAGAAGGGGCGTGGGTTTTTACAAAAACATGATCCTTCATGTAATCGAGAAGCCCCTCGGAATCTATCTCATCACCATCCGCGAACTCGCCATCACTTGTCTCTACCATGTGGGGAAGCACGGCGATATTGTACTTGTCCAGAAGCTCTCTCGGAATATCCGCAACGCTCTCCGTTGTAATTGCGACCGGCCTCTTCTTCTTGTGGTCATCCATCCACGACATTGAGCTTGCAACGATATTCTCATCGCTTTCCATTATCGTAACCTTATCCTTCGGAAGGAGCCGTACGAGCTCTGTCTCAAGTTCGGATGAATTGATAGGCTTGACGATATATCCGTCGAATCCCTCATTCGAATAGAGTTTTCTCATGTCCGATCCGGCATTCGCGGTAAGAGCGATCACCTTCGAATCCTTGGATATACCGCCCACCTGATTTCTTATCTTATGGAATGTTTCTATACCGTCCATCTCCGGCATCAGATGGTCCATGAGTATTACATCATATTTATGCTCCAGCGTCATCTCAAGAGCATGCGCACCGCTGTCTGCGGTATCGACTGTCATCTTCGTATCACGCAGAAGCTTTTTCACAACAAGAAGATTGGACTCATTATCATCCACCGCCAGCACTCTTGCATTGGGAGCTTCAAACGCACTGTGATAGCTTCCCGACATGTTGCTCTTATGCTTATCCTCAAGGTTTAAGTCACCTATAGTGGCAAAGTCCGTTACCATCTGGGGAATCTCTATGACAAATGTTGACCCCTGAGTGTAGACGCTGTTAACGGTCACTCTTCCGCCCATGAGTTCCGTAAGTTCCTTCACTATTGACAGTCCGAGCCCCGTACCTTCTATATGACGATTTTCCTCCTCGTCAACGCGTCTGAAGGCCGTGAAGAGATAAGGGATACTCTCCTTCTTGATACCCATTCCCGTATCCTTGACGGTGTAGAAGATAGATGCCACATCACCGCTTATACCGTTACACTGAATGGAAAGTGTTACCGATCCCTTCTTCGTATACTTGATGGCATTGTTAAGAACATTGATGAGTATCTGCTTGATCCTGACTTCATCCCCGTAAAGCTCCGCCGGAATATCGGGTGCCACCTCAACGTGAAATTCAAGTCCCTTCTCTTTGGCGCGAAGCCACAGCATTCCCACGATCTCAGAAAGCATGTCGCCCGGTTTGTAGTTCACCTGCGTCAGCTTCATCTGACCCGAGCTGATCTTGCTCATGTCGAGAATATCATTGATGAGATGCAGAAGAATATTGCTGGCAGCCCTGATGTTTGCGGCGTCCTCCGCAACCTCATCGGAAACCTTCTCTCGAAGTATCATCTCATTAAGACCGATTATCGTATTGATAGGCGTTCTGATCTCGTGACTCATGCTGGAGAAGAATCTGTTCTGAGCATTGTTAAGATCCGATATCTCTTTCTGCTGTTCCTCATATGTTATCGACTTGACCCTGATGGAGTATTGATGAAAATACAGCATCAGCGCAAACACAAGCCTGATCCCGAAGATCGTTGCGATCACCGGAATGATGGGCGCCGGGGCGGGTATGGCCAGCTTCAGGTAGTAATAAATTATAAGCATCGCTATATCGCATGTACCGGCTGTTATGACATAAGCAAGAGGGTGCATGTACGCACAGATCGGAACAATGAGTGAAGTGGCTATGTAGAGGCTTGGGTTAACAAATCCCAAACTGTACGCATTCAGGCACGTGGCAACGATCGCCCATGCAAGAACAAGAAAGGATGTAATCGGGAGCAACCATACAAGCATTCTGTATCTGCCGTTAAAATCCCTCCTGATATAACCGAACACCGCTATTCCAAGAAGCATTACTAAAAACAGTAAAATATATACGAATCTGTACTGCCCAACATACGGGCTTGAAGCGTGCTTTTTTGTAAAGCTTGCCAAAAATGCCACAAGCTGGAACACGGCGCACATTACAGCAATAAGACGCATTTTATTAAGGGTTGACGCATATATGAATCTGTTTATCCTGTCATCGCCGTCCGAACTTTTTCCCTGAAAAAAGTAATTAATAAAATCTCTGAAGGAAAGACTCATACTACGCCTCCTTCCTCATCTCCTACGGCATCAAACTCAAGTACCTCATCATCGTCGTCAGAGCCTGCCGTCTCATCAACATTATTATCATTACCGGAAGGAGCCTTTTCTCTGATCGCATCAAGAAGTCTGTCATAAACAGTCATCATAGCCATGTGGTTGGCAACTATATATGCCGTGTCACCACTCTTTCCGGCCTCTTCAAGAAGCCTTGCACTCTCCGAAAGATCCATGGCTCCGATCATCTTGGATGTGGACTTGATGGAATGAACCTGTATGATATATGCAGCAAGATCACCCGATGACAGAGCTTTCTTAATGATAGCCTTTTTCTCATCCGATTCTTTTAAGTACTGGAGGATAAGCGTCTCATAGAAGCTTGGGTCCTGCTGACTGTAATACAGCCCCTTGTCGGTATCAACACCAAGCGAAGCGAGCTTATCTATAAGAGATACGGTCACCGGCTTTTGAGCAGGTGCTATGTCATTTTGTGATATATCCGGGGCACCGACCCCGTCTGTTCTGACAAGAGAAGCCGGCAACACATGTCTCATCACACGTTCCAATTCAACGCGGTCGACAGGCTTGCTTACAAAGCCGTCAAAGCCTTCCCTGCGGAACATCTCCCTTGCAGAACTTACCGCATTTGCCGTAAATGCAATGATCGGAACTATTTGTTTGTTCCTCGCCTGATCGTTCCTTATTCGTTTCATTGCTTCAACGCCGTCCATGACCGGCATCATGTGATCCATAAAGATTATGTCATATTCATTTTCACGGCAAAGATCAATAGCCATCTGCCCCGATTCGCATGTTGTAACAACCATACCGTATGCCTTAAACATTCCCGTTGATACAACAAGATTCATCGGTTCATCATCAACAACGAGAACCCTTGCCCCCGGGAATGTAAGTCTGCCTTCTTCTTTTTGTACATCGCTCGGCTTGGTATTAAGAACTCCGACAACAGGGAAGCAGTAGAACGGCTTGGGCATTATCCTGACAAGAGAGCCTTCCGGAAGATGAAGTTCATCCGGGTTGGCAACCGCAGTTACTATTATCTGCTTTGCCAGTGCCTCCATAAGGTCAGCGGCTTCCAGGTATTCCTCCGGGCCTACAAACAGATGCGTAAGCTTTTTGTTGTCGATCAAGGCACGAAGTGAATTGGAGTTGTCAACCCTGTGCATAGTGACCTTCAGCCCTGTCACGATATTTCTTACCATTGAGTCATAGAACTCGCGGACTCTCGGATTCGGGAACTTTTCAAAATGAAGATATGCGCCGATACTGATATTTTCTATGTCAGCCACGCTCATGCAGCGTTCACTCTCGACAACCTTGCAGGGAACGCTGACTCTTACTGTTGTCCCCTCTCCGGGTGCACTATCAATAGTCATAAAGCCGCCGAGAGATCTGACAAAGCCGTAAACGATAGACATACCAAGTCCCAGGCCTCCTGCCCTTTTGGACCTGCCGGAATCAGCCATATAGAACGTGCTGTATATATTTTCAAGCTCCGCGGCATCCATGCCGATCCCGGTGTCCGTAACCTCTATACGGAGATTGATGCCGTAATCATGCGGTACCGGGGAGATATGTACGTAAACGCCTCCATCATTTGTAAACTTGAGACCGTTGGTTATGAGATGCCACAATATCTTTTTAAGCTTCCCCACATCCGTGTTCATAACGGAGGGTATTGAAGCGTCAACATCTATGATCAGTTCGACGCTCTTCTTCATATACGGTGCAAGAGAGTTGACGATATCATTGATCACGGAGGAGAGCATATAATCTTCATTATTGTTTGTAAGATCGCCCCTGTCTATCTCGGAATAATCAAGTATATCGCTTATCTGATCGCCCATCCTCTTTCCGGCTTCCTCTATTGACAAAAGCCGCCCGCGCTTCTCGCCGTCAGTCTCCTTATCAAGTCCCATGTCACAAAGCCCAAGTATCGCATTGATCGGTGTTCTGATCTCATGAGAAGCATTTGCAAGAAAATCATTGAGCCGCTTTGTCGCAGCAGTCAGAATGTTTATCTCTTCCCTGGAATGCCCCAGGACCTCATTCCACTTCTTTATGATGATCCTGGCTATCCAGCATAACATCGTCACCACGGCATAGTGCATCAGCGTCCTTGATATGACCAGGCTGTCAAACTTCTCCCCTAGCAAAAAAAGCAGTATGACGGCATAGGTCATCGTGATATAGTACGTGATCTGGCAAAGTGTTATGAGAGCATGCATCCCGGTCATGATAAATAAAAGAATGACGGCAGCCATTATAATGGCCAGATCATATGTGCTCGTAACATGGGAACCATAGAAGAAATATGTGGCCATCATAAGAAGTGAGACTATCCATAGTCTCGTCCTGCTATTAGCTATCCTGTTGATATGCATGAACCACGAAGCGCCAACGCCGCCAACGATAAGCAATATCGCCCAACTCTCCCATCCGAGAAGAAGGGTCTCTCCGATGAGGATCGCGGAAAAGATCGTATAGCTTACGACCATCATCATCTGCGATGACATGAACAGTTCATCTGACTCATGAGTTTCTTTATTATTTTCCATTTTAGTGTTCCCTCAGCTGATAATCCTTGTCCTCATCTATGATAGCGATCATGATATCGGCAAACTTCGGATCAAACTGTGTTCCCTTGCACCTTTCTATTTCCGCTCTTACCATATCCTGCGGAAGGGTATCTCTGTAGCTTCTGTGGCTTGTCATGGCATCATACGCATCGGCAACGGCAATTATCCTTGCGATCTCCGGTATGTCATCACCTTTAAGTCCGTCGGGATATCCCTTTCCGTCATACCTTTCATGATGCCACCTCGCACCGTTTGAAAGGTTCGGCATCTCCTTGATGGTTGAAAGTATCTGTGTTCCGATGACGGGATGCTTTTTGATGATGTCATATTCCTCATCCGTCAGTCTGTCGTTCTTGTTGATAATGGCATCCGGAATACCGATCTTTCCGACATCATGCAGCAAGCCTATGATATAGATGGCGTTCTGTTCCTTCTCGCTGTATCCGTATCTTGCGGCGATCTCCTTGGAGTATTCGGCAACGCGGCTCGAATGACCGTTGGTGTATTTGTCCTTGGCATCTATCGCAAATGCAAGAGCCTTGATGATATGAATGCTGAGCTGCTCGTTTTCCTCGGTCTTCTTCTCGACCTCCTGATTCATGTGATTGTTGAGAAGCGTAAGCTTAAGCAGGTTTCTGACACGAAGATAAAGTTTCTCCTGTGTAATTGGCATTTTGATAAAATCAGTAACGCCAAGTTCAAGAGCCCTCTGCTCTGTTGCCGGGTCATCATCCGCGATAAGAATAACAGGAGTACGTCTTATTGCCCCGCCCTGCTTTCTGACCTGCACTATCGCATCAAGTCCCGACATGCCGTCCATCTCTGCCTTTATGATCATAAGGTCGGGCTTATTATCGACAAGATATTCCATAAGCTTTTGTCCGCTGTCTACGCCGACGGCATCATAGCCTTTGGAAGAAAGAGCGTTACACATGCTGCCAAGATCAGAGGCGTTGTCATTAACGATGATAATATGATTTTCACCGTCGCTGCTTTCGGCAAAATTGCTTCTCATCTCGTCATCGGTACTCTCGGTCTCAACCTCAAGCTCCACAAGACCGCTGTACTTGTTGTTCTTCCATGAGTGCATAACGCGCTCGGTGACACGGCTGACGTTATAATCGCTTATCTCGGGAAGAAGAAGGAAGAAATGATTGTCCCCGATCTGCATCATGATATCGCTGTTGCGGAGAGACTCCTGCAAAAGGTCCCGAAGGCTTGCCATGATCTTTTCCTTTTCAGACTGGGACAGATCCTTTGGAATAAACCTTGCGGTAAAAAGCATCTTGTATGCGGTTCCGCGGTATCTGTCCATATATCTGATCATATAACGATAGACATTCCCGAATGCCTCCTTACCCATCCACATGGCATTCTGAGGTATGTTCCTCTCTTCGAGTATCGTTGTGATCATGGCAAGATCGATCTCGGTAGGAATATCAGCCTCCCGATCCTCATTCTTATACAGGCTGTATCCGTGCTTGCCGTTATTCTTGATCGTGTAGAGCGCCCTGTCAGACAGGCGGAACAGATCATTAAAAACTATACCCTGATCCGGTACAAACACCGCACCGATGGAAGCACCAAGAGGGATACTCATATCCTTGCCCATCATTTCCCGTGCCTGAGCAAGAAGGTTTTCGTTAATGGCTTCCGAGAATTTGCTGAGCTGCGTCTCTGCCCGAAGGCCCTCCGCAAACACCAGGAACTCATCACCGCCGACTCTTCCGAAAACGGCGGGAAATGCCATATTATTTTTTATGATCTGTGAAAAGGTGGAAAGAACACGGTCGCCCATATCATGACCGTATATATCATTGACGAGCTTGAAGGAATCGAGATCTATGATCATAAGTGCGCCTTCCTTGACGGCGCACATGTTACTGATCTGTTCGGTGGCGTTGTATTTGTTAAGGAAGCCCGTGAGTTTGTCGATGGTCGCTTCTTCTTCGAACTTAAGCATCTGGCCGCGGGATTTCACTATGTTTCCCACGCGGCGCACAAGTACATCCGGATCGAAGGGTTTTCTGATATAATCGCTGACACCCATTTCAAAGCCGCGGCTCTCGCTTGTACCGTCTTCATCAGCTGTCAGAAATATGATCGGAACCTCGTTGATCCCAAGCTCCTTTTCCAGCGCACGGTAGTTCGTAATAGTCTCAAACCCGTCCATTTCCGGCATGTTGATGTCAAGAAGGATAAGATCGGGCGCACCCTTTTCACGCACATAATCAAGAAGGCTCTTCCCCGATTTGAGCGCAGTAACACGCATATTGTTCTTGGACAGTATATGCCCCGCCATTTTCAGATTTGCAACATCATCATCGACTACGATTATCCAGCTGGACATTGTTAGCTCCTTCGGTTCATGAAATCAGCATATATATTCTTTAAGTATAATGTGTTTCACCCCGATTTGTCTAATGCTAGTGGTAATTTTCCATAAGATATCATATCTTGACCTTTATGCTTAACGCGGATTAAGTGAACAAGCGCAAAGAACAATATCCATGCTGCAAGAATATAGCCACCTCTGACATAAAGGCTTCCTAATACGTCAAATATGCTTCCCGGACTATTAGCCTGAATATAGCCGAGCAGGTTGAAACCATCACTATGAAGAACAAGGAAAACTCCAACTACCGCCATATATATCTTGTCCCATATGCCGACATTCAAAATGCACAAAGCCACCATTGGTATGGCAAGATATTGATTTGCGATAGCCGACGAAAAAGATACCATAGCGATCAAGTAGATCAACATGATATGGTCAAACTGGTATTTCCTGATAATCCATGCAAGAATTACCATCATAATGCCGTAAACTATAATACGTGGTCCAACCGGGAAATTGATCAGCTTATATAATATCTCTAACAGCGGTGCATTATTAAAGGATCTATACAAAAACACATTATTAAGAATGCCCGTGGCCGCTTCATTGCTGGAAAGGGCAAACGGCAAAAAGCTAAGCAGAAATATGGCCGGAGGAACGAAAGCATATAACATTTTTTTCTTTATTGACAGGCCCCTCTTTAAGAGGATAAATATTGGAAGAAGGAATAGAATATGTTTAGTGATGAGAGATAAAGAAAAGAACAAAACAAAACCAATGTCCTTCTTGTTGAATTCTTTTTCTTCGTTGAAATAAACAGTTGATAGCAAAGCAAATAATACCGCAATATTATCGAACTGATTATGGTATCCTGTGATTATTATCGAGATCGGGTTTAGGAAAAAGATCAATGCCTTAATATAGGAGTATCTTCTGGCAATAAAAGCTGCTATCCCCAGGTCGGCTATAGTCAGCACGCCTACGATCAACACCCTGTAAATGAGCATCCAATCGTCCGGTTTGATCTGTGAAATACGATATAAGCCCCCCTGAATCATCAGAAAAATCGGAGCATAGTTATATCTTGCAGTTTCCGCATAAACATTTCGAAGATTCCCCGAGATTTCTCCTACGATGCAATAAGACTCAAAATCAAAATTATGCCCTAAAGTCATCACTACGTATCGCAAGATAACTCCCAGGCACAATAATCCTATCAAGATTACATATTCTTTTTTTATTCTATAATTCATTATTTCTTCTTCCTGAAAATCAGCAGCTTACTCGCCACATAGTTCAAAACGATCACGACAACATTCGCGATGACTTTTATCAAAACATCATTAAAGTGTAAGCAATCCACCAGCACAAACATCATTAGCCAGTCAAGCACACCTGTAGCTAACCTGCATCCGAAGAAGGTCACTAATTCTATTAGAATTTCTTTGGATCCTTTTGCTTCGCTATGGAAAACCCATTTTCTGTTGGTCAGATATGCAAAGAGTACCGCCACAACCCAGGCGATCACAGTGCTGGGTACAACATCCATCCCGAAAGGATGGGCACAAAGCCAGTACGCTATGATATTGACGAGTGTAGTGCATACTCCAAAGAACAGATACGGTATTACGTCCTTATATTTTTCATAAAGACGGCGCATTTATTTCATTCCCCTTTTCAATTCTCTGAAATCTCCGAGCGCCTTCCAGCCAATACCTACGATCTTCGGGATATTGACAGAGTTCACTCCGCCTTGTCTCGGTTTAAAAGAAATAGGGATGAATTTATATTTCTCATGATAGTAAACAAAATATGTTGTCATCATGATATTCGGAAGATTGTAATCCGATTTCATCTTATATAGATATTTCTTCACGATCTCCGTTTTCATCAATCTGAAAGGTGCATTAGCGTCCGGAATATTTACTCCGAAATACATCTTCAACAGAGCACATACAACACGTTCAACAAAAGCCCGGGACTTTCCGTCACCTCGTTTATTTCTGAGGCCAAAAATCCCATCGTATTTACTACGCCGTTTCCAAAATTTATCAAATTCAGCCGGATCCGTTTGACCATCAGAATCAGTCTGAAATATGTAATCAATCCCATTCTTAATTGCATAGTCATACAAAGCAATGACCTTCGGCCCGTGTTGTCTGTCTGTGTTTTCAAGAATTTCCAATTGAGGATATTCCTTCTGCAAATTCATAAGAATTTCATGAGTTCTGTCTGTGCTGCCACTATCAGCTATTACAAGCCTCGATGACTCGCTTTTTCCTTCTAATATCCCATACCAGGCTTTTACGGTATCCTCGATATTCGCCTCTTCATTGTACGCCGGCATCACAACATATAAAGAATCCATTCTTTTCTCACTACCTTCCATCATCTTTTATTTTACTGAATTTCGCCTTAGATGGTGTATATTCGTATTCTTTCGGGAAAAAAGAAGAGAGCCCTTTGGGCTCTCTTCCCGCTTACTTGAAAAGCTGGCGACGGGAATCGGACCCGTGACCTCCTCACTACCAATGAGGTGCGCTACCGACTGTGCCACGCCAGCAAAACAAAAAAGCTTCTTATGAAGCAACAGCAAGAAATATACTATACTGTCGTTTCCGTGTCAAGAAGGGAAGACTGTTCCCCGTAGTCCTCAGACTCATCAAAGGCCGATATCTTCTCCTTTATCCGATCAAGAACCGCCTCCGGAACCGTACCGTCCCTGTAAAGGTCGTTCAGGCTGCTCTCGGATTTGAGCAGGGCGGTAACATCAAGCCACCCCGCGTTTCTGAATTCCTCATCAAAAATACTGAATATCTGTCTGTCCACAAGTATTTCTGCAAGCGGCCGATCAAGAATATCCATATTTTTCCCCCGAAACTTTCCCCCGGATCAGACTCTTGAAAGATACTGACCTGTACGAGTATCGATCTTTATCACATCATCCAGGTTCACGAACAGAGGCACCATAACCTCGGCACCTGTCTCAACGGTAGCGGGCTTCGTAGCGCCGGTTGCCGTATTTCCCTTTACACCGGGCTCGGTGGCTGTAACCTGAAGTTCAACAAAGAGCGGCGGCTCAACAGCGAATATCTTTCCGTCATGGGACATCATCTTTACCATTTCATTGTCCTTGACGAACTTCATGGAATCACCGACATCAGCCGATGAAAGCTGAATCTGCTCGTAACTCTCCGTATCCATAAAGTAATACATATCACCGTCATTATAAAGATACTGCATGTCCTTCCTGTCGATGCGGGCCTGGGGAAGCTTCTCGGTAGGACGGAAGGTGCGCTCAATAACACCGCCGTTCTGAATGTCCTTAAGCTTCGTCCTTACGAAGGCCGCGCCCTTACCGGGCTTAACATGCTGGAACTCCATTATCTGATAGATATTTCCTTCGTATTCGATTGTAATGCCGTTTCTGAAATCACCTGCAGAAATCATAAAAACCTCCTAAAATGTTATTACCCCGGCCCCCAAATACTGACATTATTTGCCGGTGCAATAGTGACAACTCAAGACATTTTACTCGTTTTGTCAGCTGCTTGCAAGGATTACTTGAAGTTTTTGTCCTCAATGCCGGATATTATACCGACACGCTCTGCGTGCCTCCCTCCCTGGAAGGAAGCCGCAAAATAAGCATCGAGTATGGCATAGGCCATCTCTTCCCCGACAATCCTTGCACCGAAGGCAATGATGTTAGCATTGTTATGCTCTTTTGCAAGCCGCGCGGAAACAGGCTCAGAGCATACGGCAGCCCTTATCCCCTTTACTTTGTTCGCCGCGAGGGATATCCCTATGCCTGTCCCGCAGATCAGGACTCCTGCCTCACACTCTTTGGACGCGACGGCATTTCCGGCCTTCTCGCCATATACAGGATAATCCACCCGATCAGCCGAGTGGCATCCTATATCCATTACCTCAAAAGATTTTTCCGTGAGATATTTCTTTACCTTTTCCTTGAGCTCAAAGCCGGCATGGTCGCAAGCAAGCACAATCTTCATGATCTTTTCTTTTCCTTTCCTTAAAAAACAACCCTTCCATCCTTAAGGGGGGCTCTCCACTTCTTCCTTCCGAGAGATCCAAACAGCCTGTATGTAAGCAGGATCGGAGCTTCTAAAAGCCTCTTTAATATGATCTGTCCCGGCTCCCTGAATTTATGTATGGGCTTTACGAGGATCGACCTGACACCCGCGTTATTCGCTCCCCAGATATCCGTAAAGATCTGGTCCCCAAAAAACAGTGTGTTTGTACTGTCAGTTGACATGCGGCGCATACCCTCTTCGTAGCCAAAGACCTTCGGTTTTTTCGCCTTAAAAACATATCCAAACGCTCCCACCGCTTCGCAGAAGGTTTTTACACGGGGCTCGCTGTTATTCGAGATGAACATACACTTAAAGCCTTCATTATGAAGCATCGTAAAGAGTTCCTTTGCCCTCTCATCCGCCGGTGCGTCATGAGGGACAAGGGTATTATCCACATCAAAAAGAAGAGCCCTGTAGCCTTCCAGGTACAGAGCTCTGAAATCTATGTCATATGTACTTTTTACGTAATCATCAGGAAAAAGCTTCGGCATGATCCATCCTTTAGAAATCGAAATTCTCTGCCCCTCTTATGCTGCTTGCGGTCTGATCCTGATTTCCAGCTTTCTGTGAAGGATCCTCAGACGCTCCAACGAAATACTGATATTGCTGAAGAACTTCATCCCGCCTCATATCTGAAACTGCCTTCTCAACATCAGCAGTTCTGATCCTTCCATTCTCCGCGAGAGGATTCCCGGGTCTGTACTGGGCATCATAATCACTGACAGTAAAGGTCTGCCGCGCCCTCTTTTCAGCTATCTTCTGGAGGTCTTCCTTTGCGTTCGACTTCGCGCTTAAGGAATCGCCTGAAGCTGCGCTTCCTGCTGAAGCAGATCGTACCCTCGAAACCGAGGAAAGGCTTCCGACGCTCGCATAGCCGCCTATTGGTCTGATACCGGATATATTCATTGCTTTCCCTCAAAAAATCAGATGAAAAACATCATTGCAATTATTATATCGGTGCCTTTTCAAAAAAAATTAGGGTCTTTCAAAAAAATCAGTCACTGTTTTTTTTGGAAGCTTCTTCCTTGTCGAGCATCCTCTTCAGCTCGTTCATGAAGGTGTTCACGTCTTTGAACTCACGGTAAACGGAAGCGAAGCGGACATAAGCCACGGCATCCACGTCCTTGAGCTTCTCCATCACAAGTTCGCCTATCTGAGCCGACGGAACCTCCTTGTCCTCCTTGTTGAAGACGGAAGTCTCCACCTCATCAACAATCCCGGCTATCTGAGCCGCCGAAACGGGTCTCTTGTGGCAGGCCCGAAGGACACCGCTTTCGATCTTCGAGCGATCGAACTGCTCTCTGATATTGCCCTTTTTGATGACTATGAGCGGTATGGTCTCTATCTTCTCATAAGTCGTAAATCGCTTCCCGCAGTCATCACAGAGGCGACGCCGTCTGATGGAATTGTCATCGTCAGCCGGACGTGAATCTATAACACGATTGTTGTCGCTCCCGCAGAAAGGACACTTCATATTTTTTCTCTCCTATTAATTGCGTAAGTTCTTATCTGGCTTTCAAAAAGTACACGCCAACATATAGTCGTGCGCGAAAAAAAGACGCGCACATATAGTATACGAAAAGATAAGACCACGGTCAAGGATTTTTCTGCAACCGGTCTAGACGTTAAATCTGAAGAGCATCACATCGCCGTCCTTCACCTCATATTCCTTGCCGTTTGTAGCGACAAGTCCCTTTTCCTTAGCCTTCGCCATTCCGCCGCACTCCACGAGTTTTTCAAAGGGTACGGTCTCCGCGCAGATAAAGCCGCGCTCAAAGTCGGTATGGATCTTTCCTGCTGCCTGAGGCGCAAGGGTTCCTTTTTTGATGGTCCAGGCCCGTGACTCATCTTCCCCGCAGGTAAGAAATGATATGAGTCCGAGAAGCGTATAGCTTGCCTTTATCAGCTTGTCAAGGCCGCTCTCCGAAAGACCGAGATCCTCAAGAAACATCTGTCTCTCCTCTTCGTCATCAAGCTCCGATATCTCCGCCTCGATCTCGGCGCAAACGACATAGACCTCGCTCCCTTCACGACTCGCCATATCCCGGACCTTCTTCACCGCCTCATTATTCTCACCATCAGAGGAATAATCCTCTTCAGACACATTCGCGGCATAGATGACGGGCTTTGCGGTAAGGAGGTTGTAGCCGTTGAATATCTCCTGCTCCTCCTCATCATCGCAGGTAAAGGCCTTAGCCATATTCCCCTCCTCAAGGAAAGGCCTGAGCCTTTCAAGGAGCGCACCTTCCCTGGCATATTCCTTCACCATCTTTGCCTGCTTCCCGACCTTGCCCCATCTTCTTTCCAGCACTTCCATGTCCGCGAAGAGAAGCTCAAGATTGATGGTCTCTATGTCTCTCGCGGGATCGATGGAGCCGTCCACATGGACGATATTATCATCCTCGAAGCAGCGCACGACATGGACTATGGCATCGCACTCCCTGATGTTCGCAAGGAACTGGTTCCCGAGGCCCTCACCCTTGGACGCGCCCTTCACGAGTCCCGCGATATCTACAAATTCTATGGTCGCGGGCGTCACCTTTTTCGAGTGATACATATCGCCGAGGGTCTTCAGCCTCTTGTCCGGAACAGCGACGACGCCAACGTTCGGGTCTATGGTGGCAAAGGGATAATTAGCCGCAAGCGCCCCTGCCTTCGTAAGTGAATTGAATAATGTGGACTTCCCTACATTCGGAAGCCCGACGATTCCCAACTTCATGGTATTTATCTCCTTTATTCCGCCGATTCTATTGCTTTTTATGAATTTTTGCAACCAAAAGACAACCGGATAATTGCTAAAACGGAATGATTTTTCTAAATGACAATGGTTAGAATATTTAATCCGAAGCTGTTTTGATATTTCATTTCCTTTGCAGTCCCCGATATCAATCGTAAGCCGATGTTATGCGTTATATCTTCAGGATCAAAGAGTTTTACCACTTCGCCGGGATCAAACGCAGGACAGTCATCCTTTATGGTCAGGACGTAGGATTCGTTTAGGTAGGTAACGCTCATATCGATATGATGAGTTTTCTTCCCTTTAAAGCCATGCGTAATAATATTGGTAATCCATTCTTCTGCACACAGGGCAGCCTTGTTTGCCGTGGCTGCGCTACTATTGTGAGCGTTGCAAAAATCGGACACGGCCAGAGAAGCTTTCATAGCCTCGTCCAGCTTGTATATGGTCATATCCATCCGGTCATCATCATTAACCCCAAATCCCGGCGGAAAGCACATCATTTCCTCAACGTTTCTCGGGAAACGACCATTCTTAACAATAATGAACACAAAGATAATCAAACATAACAGTAAACCACTTCCAATCTGCGCAATCCATAATCCCGGCATTCCTATGGTGGGAATCAGTATGGCACTGAGCAACACCATCCCTATAATTCCATCCATGAGAGCTGAAAATCGCACAAAGCGCTCGTTTTTTCCGTAACAGTGTAAGTAATTGGAAAATCCCACCGACATTGCACTGAAAGGACAGGAAATAGGGAACAGAAAAAAGCCAAGGCGGGTCATGGCATATACCGGTGCTGCCGGATCATGGAAGTAGATATTGGTCAGCGGAACGCACAGCGCCATATAAACCAGGGAAGCTAATGTATCAACCAAAATTCCCCTTTTAAAGAACACGCGCATGAGGGATGTCAGGCTTTCCTTGTCTTCCTCCCCCGTATAAACACTGGTGAGCATAATCAGGGCCGAGATAACCCCCGCCGATACTGCCCAATACAGATTTCCGAATGACATGATTGCAGAAAAAGCGGCAAGACCATCTTCTCCCACATTGTCTCGGATCAGATAGTTGATGATTACAAATCGTAACAGAATACAAAACTGCGCAATCGCCGGTGGAAAACCGTATTTTAAAATATCTTTCAGATCACTCCATTGAACAGCTGATATTGAAAAACGGATTAAGGCTTTTCCTGTTAAATAGTACATAAACTGGATAAGAAAGAACACTCCGTTGCTTATAGAGGTAGCAAGTCCCAAGCCGAAAAAACCCATTCCGGAAACTGCGATAAACAACCAGTTAAAGAAAATGTTCGAAACCAGCATCCCGCCAATGGCTATATAGGTCAGTTTTTCCTTATGTTCAATCTGTAAAAACGCTGTCAGCTGCGTCCCCAACATTAACGGAATAAGACCTATTACAAATCCTCGTATATAGGATGACAATCCTGCAAGAAATTCTCCGTCAGCTCCCAATAAGGACGCTACAGATTCCGGAAACAGCTCACAGATGATAATCAAAAATGCCGTTATGGCAGTCATCAGAAGCATATCGAGTGTAAAGATACCCTTACTTCTCTCCACCATATGTTTCCCAAGATACTTTCCGCACATGATTTGTGCCCCATTTGAAAAAAGGACATTGATGGAATTGATCAGATTTAAAACCGGGAAAAAAAGTCCTACTACCGCCATAGCCTCCGGGCCGATTAAATTGCCAACAAAAGCACTGTCAATAATATTATTCACACCGGAAATTATCACCAGTATAATCTGGATAGGAAGCAGGCGCATATACAGCCTTCCTATCAACCTGTCATCATGTGTATTCATAATCTCCCCACCAAAACCATTCTTTCATAAAAATCGTATCGTATTCCGATTTCTGTTACTCTGCATTGGCGTTTCGATTAATCCAGTCAACCACATCAAACACTTCTTCAAAACATCTTTTATACCCATGCTTATAACAGGTAAGCAGTGGCACGTTGATCGTCTTGGCGCGTTCATTCCATGCTCTTTCATCGCAGAACACAGTATTTTTATCTTCCCTTTTACTTTTTACAAATAAAACTTTAGGATATGGAAGCGCCAAAAAACGGGTGATCAAATCCTCGTCATATCCCATGTCCCACTCTGTTGCAATAGCCATACATCTGCTAAAATCCACGCGCTCTCTCCTGCGTTTCCACGCCTCAATAGCTTCCTCGCAAGAGGTGTAATGCATACAGTATAATTTGATGTCACCCACGCCGATTATCGGATAAGGTGCTTTGCCTTCTTCTTTATAATCCTCCATTATGGGAAACGGCTCCAAATCCCGCATATACTTTTCAAGGTTTTCGGCAAGCTTCATATAATCCTCCCCTTCAAGCCACAAATCAATCGTCGGAGACTGAAACTGCACCCCAAGCATGTGATACATCACACCGCCCACGCAAATTTGAGCAATGATAGAAAACTTGTCACACTTTAATCTTTTCCGCATATGCTTTTCATGTAAAATACGAATCGGGTTCATATAAAACGGGCAAAAATCATCCTTTCCCGTCATATTGTGTTTACGCTTTTTTTTATTATTCATTTTCTCTGCTCTCTCCTGCCTGTGAGTATAAACAAACGCATAATATAACCATCGGGATACGTGATCTCGTACTCCAATTTCTCCACATCTTTGCTTCGGAACAGAATATCCAATATAAGCTTATTTCTTTTGTA
>OMRF01000313.1 GCA_900313435.1 uncultured Lachnospiraceae bacterium
AGGGGACCCGCAAACTGCTCAAAGGTGTCGGAAAGGATCAGCACCTGGGTCTTCTCACGGAGACTGTCGAGAAATGCCTTCGCGCCTGGAAGTGGGTCTATGCGCGCTATGGTATCCTGGATCTTCTGAAGGGTAAGGCCGTGCTCCTTCAATATCTTCAAGCGGAAGTTCATAAGCTTATTATAATCGGGCTCGTCCCTTGTGGTCCTTGAAAGCTCCGGTATACCCGACTCCTCCGAAAAGGCTATCCATATCTCGGGCACCAGCACTCCTTCCAGATCAAGACATACTATATTCATTCCTTGTTCTCCTCCTTCATCATCGCGGATATTATCTCGGCGGAACGCTCTGCGAAACGTATCCTGTTTATCTTTTCCATCGCTTCGGAAAATGCGGCTTCGGCGCGTCTTTTCTCAAGCTCTTCCTGCGCCTTTTTCTTTTCCCGAAGTTCTAAATCCTTCTTTATTGCCTTTGCGCGTTGTGACTGTTTCTCCTTTATCTCTTTTACGGCACCGGCATCCCCTATTATCCTGCCACCCTTTGGGATCTCTGAAGATGTCCCGGGCTGCTCTTTCTTTAAAACGCTCCCGGTTCCCATCTCCCTTTTATAATACGGCATCCCGCCTACGGTTTTTATCCTCTCATCCTTGAATATCTCCATCAGAAAATCATAAGCATCCCTGATGTCATAATATTGCCAGGCCGTACTTGTGGAAGGATGCTCGTCAGGATGGTAGAGCTTCAAGAGCTCCTTATAGGCACCCTTCACATCATCTCTTGTTGCCTCTCCCCTGATCCCGAGGACCAGAAGCGCGTCATGAACCGATTTAAATCTCATAATCAAAAATAATAAATGGTGAGCACCAGCACATCGCGTCTCTCATTGTAATAGATGACTGAAAGGCCTTCACAATAACGTCCCAGATTACCCTTTCTCACAAAGAAATCAAGCGCATCAAGATAGGCTTTTTGGGTTCCAAATTTCACAGAGCACTGCGAGGCACCGTTTTTGTACGCCCCAGAAAAGGTCTGTCCCAGCGCGGCCTTGTCCATGGTCTCAAAAAAGAGTCCCGACTTCCTGTAATAATTGTCCGCTGTCGCCGTGCATTTGGGAATGGGGATCTCCATATCCAGAGTATGGGTCTTTTCCATTTCCTCCGACGTCACATTGAGATAGGCGTAGTTCACGGTCTTTTTTTCAGAGGTCTTGTCGAGGTACCTGCTGTTCCCCCAGGTGGCATCAAAAAAATACCATTCATTATCAAGCATTATCATATTCCAGGAGTGAGGTTCGCCCTGTGCTTCTCCCCGGAGTATCACATTTTTGATCCCAAGCTCATCGAAGAGCACTCCCGCAGCGTCAGCATAACCCTGGCATACGGATTTTCCGTTCAAAAAGACAGAGAGGATATTCTGGCTGTCAGGAGCGTTTTCCTCATAATCCACCCTTGAAACAAGGTTCTCGTAGACATAGAGGGACTTGTAGTAATCGGGCGAGTCCTTTGATATCCCGGAAAGCCATTCCTTTTTGGCCTTTTTGACAAGGGCCTCCTTTTCCTCTTTCTGACTCCTCGTCATGGAAAAATCAGGTGAAAAGATCATATTGGGTGAAGAGCCGTTGCTTCTTTCCGTATAGCTGTAGCCATCCACCCAGAACAGGCCACCGTAGTCCGCAAATATAGCATAGAAGAGCTTTTCAATGACTTCAGAATTGACGGTGTTTATCACAACATCCTCTTTGAAATTCAAAAAGGCGTCAAGCATTATGTCATAGAGCTTTTTTTCATCCGTCGAAAGACTAGAATATGCGTATTTGTCCTGTGAGATCCCCTCTACCTCCTTCTGCTGACCGAAGAAAAGGGCAAGGCTCGAGGAGCAGCCCGTAAGGAGTATCAGGGATGAAAGAAGGATCGAAAGGACGATCGCTCTGATATTGTATTTGGCTCTTATTTTTCTCATCTTTGAATAGAAAACGGAACGGCTTTCACCGTTCCGCTCTTTAGTTCAGATGCAATTTATGAACAGACTTCTCGTAGAAAAAAGCGGTCAGGCAATAACGCTTACGTTCACAGCCTGAGGTCCTCTCTCGCTCTGGCTAACTTCGTACTGAACCTTGGCTCCGTCAGAAAGAGTCTTGAAACCGTCCGCAACGATACCGCTGGAATGGACGAAGATATCATTTCCTTCCTCATCGGATATAAATCCGTAACCCTTCTGGCTGCTGAACCACTTTACTGTTCCTGTCTTCATTTCTTCAATCCTCCAAATCTAGCCCCAAATGAAAATATTGCGCGGGGCTCACAACAGACCTAAACTTATCATAATGACTTTCAAATTTCAACACAAAATCAGACAAAGGCAGAAAACATTTTTTCTACCGCATTGTCCCATGCCTTTTCCGTCTCCCTTGAAGAAAACGGATCCTTTAAGAACGCGCCGCTCATTACATTAAGCTCGTTATCCCTGAAGGATACCGTAAGTGAAAGGCTCTCTCCCTCTGAAAGGGAATAGTCCTGTGCAAAGGTCTTTGGCGCTGTCAGGACGAACTTCATATAGTCCGGAAGATTCTTTCCCTTCACGCATTCATAGGCGATTCTTTTTACGGAAGAATAAGTGCAATACATAATACTGCCCTCTTCGTCAGAAATACGGCCCTCGATCACAGTCGAAGGGCCGTTTTTTATGGTGATCGTGTTCACCTGATAATCATCAAAGAAAGTTCCCGAAAAGAGCTCAGTCATAAACTGAGGAACCTTTGTGAGTGAAAAGACTGTCATGCCGATACTGTCTTCTGCGCCTTCTGGGTCTCTCTCATAAGGATCTTCGGACCGCCCTTCTTCCTCACATAATCCTCCGTGATGATGACGGTGCCGATATTATCATCCTTCGGGATCTCAAACATGATATCAAGCATGAGATCCTCTATTATGGAGCGGAGAGCTCTCGCGCCAAGTTCCCTCTTCTTTGCTTCCTCGGATATGGCTTTGAGCGCTCCTTCCTCGAATTCGAGTTTCACCTCGTCATACTCAAGAAGCTTTTGATACTGCTTCACTATTGCATTCTTCGGCTCCGCAAGTATCTTTACGAACATATCCACCGTGAGACTCTGAAGCGCGAAGATAATGGGGAGACGACCTATGAACTCAGGGATCATCCCGAATTTCCTTAGATCCTCCACCGTCACCTTCTCAAGTATATTCTCGTCCTTGTCATATTTATCCTTCAGATCAGACACAAAGCCCATTGAAGAGGACTTGTTGAGCCTCTCCTTGATAATGTCGGCAAGATCCGGAAATGCTCCTCCGCAGATGAAGAGGATATTCTTTGTGTCCACAAGCGTCATTGGAACCATGGCGTTCTTTGATGAGGCACCAACGGGAACCTCGATCTCCGATCCCTCAAGAAGCTTCAGCATCCCCTGCTGCACAGCCTCTCCGCTCACATCGCGCTGATTCGCATTTCTCTTTTTCGCGAGCTTGTCTATCTCATCGATAAAGATGATCCCATGCTCCGCCAATTCCACATCATTCCCTGCCGCAGCAAGAAGCTTCGAGACAACCGACTCTATATCATCACCGATATAACCGGCCTCTGTAAGACTTGTTGCATCCGTGATCGCAAGGGGCACATTTAAAAGCTTCGCGAGAGTCCTAACGAGATAGGTCTTTCCGCTTCCTGTGGGACCGATCATCAGCATATTGGACTTCTCGATCTCAACCCCGTCATCAACAGGCACTTCTTTTTCTTTCTTGCCCTTTTGATCTTCCTGTGCCTTCTTCCTCTGCTCCTCGGAAAAGACCCTCTTGTAATGATTGTAGACAGCGACGGATATAACCTTCTTCGCATGATCCTGTCCTACCACGTAATCATCAAGCTTCGCCTTGATCTCATGCGGAGGGATCATATTTCTGATATCTATCTCAGGAGGTACCGCCTCCCCCTCAATCTTCTCCTTCTCCTTTTTCTTTTTCAGCTTCTGTGACTCGGGTACGCCGAAGGAACCCATGAGATCCTTCAGGTTCATGAAGGAAACCTGGGGAATGTTTGAAAGATCGAGATTTCCGCCTGTATTGTCGCCGCCGAAGGGAAGGTTTTTGATGGAATCGAAGGTCTTTTGCATACAGTCCGAGCACACCGAAAGGTTGCCGGGAAGATGGATCATCTTTCCTGCCTGTGATTCGGGACGTCTGCACATATAGCAGACTTCTTCCCTCTCGTCCTTCTTTTCGTCCGGATTTACGTCCGGATTTACTTCCTTTTCCTTATCGTCGACGGTATCTAAGGTGTTCTTGTTATCTTCTGACATTTGAATTACCTATAGTCCTGTATCTGAATCTCAGGTGAAATCATCTTCCGTAACCTTGATAGGAGTAAGATGCCAGATATCATCCACATATTCCTGTATGGTCCTGTCGGATGAGAATTTACCGACTGATGCGATGTTCATGATCGCCATCCTCGCCCACTCATTTCTGTCACGATAGGTATCCTCAAGCTTCCTGTGAGCCTCGTCGTAACTCTTGAAATCGGCAAGATTGAAATAGGTGTCCGCGTACTGCGTAGACTCGGTATTCAGGAGGGAATTGTAGATATCCCTGAAGAGACCTGTGTCCTCCGCAGAATAGAAGCCGTTCACCAGCTGGTTCAATACCTTTTTCACATCCACATCGGAATTATATATGTCCATTGGATTATAATCCCGGTTCTTTTCATGTTCTATGACCTCATCAGAGGAAAGGCCGAAGATAAAGGCATTCTCTCTGCCCATCTCCTCCACCATCTCAACAGTAGCGCCATCCATGGTCCCTATGGTGATGGCACCGTTCAGCATGAACTTCATGCAGCCTGTTCCGGAAGCCTCCTTTGAGGCGGTTGAGATCTGCTCGGAAACATCAGCAGCGGCGAATATCAGCTCAGCGTTGGAGACACGGTAATCCTCGATGAACACGACTTTGAGCTTGTTGTTGATGGACTTGTCGTTGTTGATGACGGAAGCGACA
Source organism: uncultured Lachnospiraceae bacterium (assembly GCA_900313435.1). Lineage (GTDB taxonomy): Bacteria > Bacillota > Clostridia > Lachnospirales > Lachnospiraceae > RUG306. The sequence continues at coordinate 5,001 of OMRF01000313.1, forward strand.
TTATTAATGAGCTTGATCGTAAGCTTCGCTATCCGATAGCCGGCTGCTGCCTTCGCACCGAAGATGAAGGTCCTCGGAACAAACGGCATGTCGGGATTCTCCTTGATCTGGTTGTAGAGATACATCACATGAAGGATGTTGAGGAGCTGCCTCTTGTACTCATGGAGCCTCTTCACCTGAACATCAAAGATGGAATCCGGGCTTACCTGGACGCCATTATGCTCAGCGATATATTTGACAAGGCGGATCTTGTTCTGATACTTGATGTCAATGAATTCCTGCTGGAACTTTGGATCATCGGCAAAGGCCGCAAGCTTTTTCATCTGCGAAAGATCCGTGATCCAGCCGTCACCTATCTTTGAAGTGATCCAGTCTGAAAGAAGGGGATTCGCATGAAGGAGGAAACGTCTCTGGGTGATCCCGTTAGTCTTGTTGTTGAACTTCTTCGGGTACATATCGTAGAAGTCCTTCAGAGAATGTTTCTTCAGGATCTCGGTATGAAGTCTTGCGACACCGTTTACGGAGAAGCCGGCGCAGATAGCCATATTAGCCATCTTGACCTGTCCGTCATGAATGATGGACATGCGGTCCACCTTGCCCTGGTCATTGAACTTCCTGAGGATATCAAGGCAGAAACGTCTGTTGATCTCCTCTACGATATTATAGATACGGGGCAGAAGCCTTGAAAAGAGCTCAACCGGCCACTTCTCAAGAGCCTCGCTCATTATCGTGTGGTTCGTATAAGCGGTACATCTCGAAACGATATCCCATGCATCATCCCAGCCGAGTCCCTCTTCATCCATGAGTATCCTCATGAGCTCCGGAACCGTAAGAGTGGGATGGGTATCATTCATCTGGAATACTACCTTGTCGGGAAGCTCACTGATATCTTTATGATGCTTCTTGAAGCGGTCGAGTGCCCTGTGAAGGGAGGCCGAAACAAAGAAATACTGCTGCTTCAGGCGAAGCTCCTTGCCTGACTCGTGGGAGTCGTTGGGATAGAGGACATCGCAGAGGGTTCTGGCGAGATTCTCATCCTCAACAGCCTTCGCGTAATCTCCCCTGTCAAAGGACTCAAGGGAAAACTCCTGCTTCGGCTCAGCGTCCCAGATCATGAGGGAATTTATCACATGGTTCTTGTAACCAACGATCGGAATATCATAGGGTACAGCTATTACGGAATTGTAGCCCTCCTGAATGAACTTCGTGTTCCCGTCAGGCTGTGACTCCGCACGGACATAACCGCCGAACTTGATCTCATAGGAATACTCCTGCCTCTTCAGCTCGAAGGGGTAGCCGTTCTTCAACCAGTCATCGGGAGCCTCCTTCTGATAACCGTCCCTGATCTTCTGGCGGAACATCCCGTAATGATACCTGATGCCGCAGCCGTAAGCCGCATAGCCAAGTGTCGAGAGGGAATCAAGGAAGCAGGCCGCAAGACGCCCCAGACCACCGTTTCCAAGAGCGGGATCCGGCTCCTGATCTTCTATGAGATTGAGGTCGACTCCCAGCTCATTCAAGGCTTCCTGCACCATCTTGTAAGCGGAAAGGTTGATGAGGTTGTTTCCGAGAGCCCTTCCAATGAGGAACTCCATCGACATATAATAAACGATCTTCGGATCGTCCCTGTCTATCACGTCCTGAGTCGCGATCCAGTTGTCGATCACGATATCCTTTACGGCAAGGGAAACAGCCTGATATACCTCAAAAGTGGAAGCCTCCTCAAATTCCTTTCTGTAAAGGCGCTTCACATTGTCCTTGATCTCCTCCTTGAAGGCCTCTTTTGAATCCTCTCTCTCAGGAGCCATTATCATCCTGTGAGAACTGATGACATTGGTCCATTTTTTCCCCTTGCTCACATTGTCGGCAGATTTTATCGACTGCATATTTTCCTCCGAAATCTCTTTTTCCTTATCGCCCATCAGTTTTCCTAGCATTTTTCCTTACCCGTTTCTAGTGACTGAAAGAGTCACTGCCTCTCCGTTGATATTCCAATCTTTTTTGTATCCGCTGTCCGAAGCTCCTTCCCTGATATCAAGGGCCAGAACTTCTTTCTTGAGTGCTTCTTCAAATTCCGAAATGACATTTTTGATCTTTTCGGTTCCGGTAAATGAAAGCGTGATCCTGTCCATGACATCAAAGTCCGCTTCCTTTCGCATGGTCTGTATCTTTGAAACAAGCTCCCTGAAAAAGCCCTCGTTGATGAGTTCATCTGTAAGGGTCGTGTCAAGAGCGCAGGTAACGCCGGAATCTCCGGCAGCGGCATAGCCCTCCCTGCTCTCCATCGAAATGAGGAGGTCCTCCTTTGTAAGTACGACGGAAGGATCTATCTCAGGGAAGGATATTTCGCCCTTCTCCTCAAGAGACTCATATGCCTTGTTCCCGTCAAGAGACTTTAATGCCCCCTGTATCTTCCCGAGGAACTTCCCGAATTTCGGACCAACTGTCTTTAACTGGGGCTTTAAGACATAAGATGTATAATCACTGATATCTTCCGTGAAGACGACCTCCTTGATATTGAGCTCGTCCTTTATTATCTCTTTGTAGAAATCATCAGGCTCATGGGGAGCGCGTACGAACATCCTTGAAAGAGGCTGACGGTTCTTGATGTTCGCGCTGTTCCTGGCGGCGCGGCCTGTGGTCACGACCTTCAGGAGAAGCCCCATTTCTTCCTCAAGTGCAAGGTCTATCATGCTCTCATCACATGAAGGATAATCGCAGAGGTGAACCGACTCGGGAGAATCCTTGTCTACCGAGCGTACGATATTGAGATAGATCTCCTCAGCCATGAAGGGAATGAGGGGCGCTGAAGCCTTTGCTATAGTGACAAGGCATTCATAGAGCGTCATATAGGCGTTGATCTTGTCCTGCTCCATCCCCTTTGCCCAGAAGCGTGCGCGGCAGCGGCGGACATACCAGTTTGAAAGATCGTCAACGAAGGAGAGCAATGCTCTCGCAGTCTCCGGTATCTTGTAATCCTCCATATCAGAGTCCGCTTCCTTCACCGTGGAATTTAAGCGGGAGAGGATCCACCTGTCCATTACCGTGAGGCTTTCTTTGTCCATCTTGTATTTCGTGGCATCGAAATCATCGATGTTCGCATAGAGGACGAAAAATGCGTAGGTGTTCCAGAGGGTTCCCATGAACTTCCTCTGTCCCTCCTCCACTGCCTTCCCGTGGAATTTGTTGGGAAGCCAGGGTGCTGAATTGATGTAGAAATACCACCTGATGGCATCAGCGCCGTACTTGTCGAGAGCCTCGAAGGGGTCTACCGCGTTGCCCTTTGACTTTGACATCTTCTGCCCGTTCTCATCCTGAACATGCCCAAGTACGATAACATTTTCATAAGGAGCCTTGTTGAAGAGGATCGTGGACTCCGCCATCAGGCTGTAGAACCAGCCTCTGGTCTGATCAACAGCCTCTGAGATAAAGGCTGCCGGGAACTGCTCCTTAAACTTGTCCTCATTCTCGAAGGGATAATGATGCTGCGCGAAAGGCATGGCGCCGGAATCAAACCAGCAGTCGATGACCTCCGGAACACGGTGCATCTCTTTCCCGCATTTAGGGCAGGAATACTTGATGGCATCGATATAGGGGCGATGAAGCTCTGTTTTGGCATCATCCGGATTACCTGTTTTTTCGGCAAGCTCCGCTCTTGAACCTATCGGCTCCTGATACCCACAGCCGCTGCATTCCCAGATATTAAGAGGTGTTCCCCAATAACGATCTCTTGAGATGCCCCAGTCCTGAACGTTTGAAAGCCAGTCTCCGAAGCGTCCCTTCCCTATGGAGGGCGGGATCCAGTTTACCGTATCATTATTCTTTAAAAGATCATCCCTGACCTCAGTCATCTTTATAAACCAGGAAGAACGGGCGTAATAGATGAGCGGAGTGTCGCATCTCCAGCAATGAGGATAATCATGGGTGAAAGCAGGCGCTGAGAAAAGAAGCTTCCTTGCCGAAAGATCCTTGAGAACCAGCGGATCCGCCTTCTTTACAAACACACCTGCAAAGGGTGTCTCCTCTGTCATATTTCCGGCACCGTCCACGAACTGGACAAGAGGAAGGTCATATTTCCTTCCGACCCTGGCATCATCCTCACCGAAGGCAGGCGCGATATGAACTATACCGGTACCATCCTCCATGGTGACATAGTCGTCACAGGTTATGTAATGAGCCTTCTTTCCCTGCTTCTTTGCTTCATCACCCGTGCAGTCAAAAAGCGGCTCGTACTCTCTTTTTTCAAGATCGCTTCCCTTCATCTCGGAAAGGATCGTATAAGCCTTTCCGTCAGCCTCCGCGGGGAAGGCGTTGTCGCCCTCAAGAAGCCCTGAGAGCACCTTGTCGCAAAGAGCCTTTGCAAGATAATAGATATTCCCGTCAACCGCCTTTACCTTAAGATAATCATCGGAAGGGTTCACGCAGAGCGCAACGTTTGACGGAAGAGTCCAGGGTGTGGTTGTCCATGCGAGGAAATATGCATCCTCTCCTATACACCTGAAGCGGACGATGGCGGATTTTTCCTTCACGGTCTTGTAGCCCTGAGCCACCTCCTGTGAGGAAAGCGGAGTCCCGCAGCGGGGACAGTAGGGAACAACTTTAAAGCCCTTGTAAAGGAGTCCCTTGTTCCAGATCTCCTTTAAGGCCCACCATTCCGACTCTATGAAATCATTGTCATAAGTAATATAAGGGTCCTTCATATCCGCCCAGAAGCCAACCTGCCCTGAGAAATCCTCCCAGAGTCCCTTGTACTTCCAGACAGACTCGCGGCACTGCTCTATGAAGGGCTCCATACCGTACTCTTCTATCTGCTTCTTTCCGTCAAGCCCAAGCTTTTTCTCAACCTCAATCTCTACCGGGAGACCATGGGTATCCCAGCCGGCCTTTCTGGGAACAAAATATCCCTTCATAGTGCGATAGCGGGGGATCATGTCCTTGATCACCCTTGTGAGCACATGGCCTATATGAGGCTTTCCGTTCGCAGTGGGAGGACCGTCGTAGAAGGTATAGGTAGGGCAGCCCTCACGGATCTTCATGGACTTTTCGAAGATCTCATTTTCTTCCCAGAATTTTTCTATTTCCTTTTCGCGGCCTGCAAAGTCAAGACCGGTATCGACTTTTTCGTACATTTGAAAACCTTTCAGTTTAGAGAATTAATGATATCTCCGTATCCAGCATCACGGATGAACTTCAGGTATTCCTGAAGAAGCTCGGTCGTATCGGCGTTCCTGATGTTAGTGAGCACGGGTGAATTCACTATGATATTAATGGAGATAATGAGCATAACTATCGATGCGATCGAAAGTATCATGCCGATTATGGCAAGCCATTTCTTCTCCGGAACATAGGACACAAGGTAGATGATCCCGAATATCAATGAAAGCGCCGAAAGTATCACATTGAAGCAGGTGCAGAAAAAAGCTATCGAAAGGATCCCAAGTATCAGGGATGCTATTGCGAAGCTGTTTCCCCTTTTCTTTAAAGGCGCCGTTTTTTGATACATATTCGTATCCATCAATGCATTCCTTCTATGAACCTAATGTTCTTTAATATCGTCGCTCTGTACACTCCCGCAAAGATCAGGTAGAGAACAAAGACCGAAAGATAAGCCGCCGCTATCCAGAAAGCTGCCGTTGTAAGCCCATTCCCGTCAAAGAGCCTGTTGTGAACAATGACCAGCACTATTGCA
>OMRF01000216.1 GCA_900313435.1 uncultured Lachnospiraceae bacterium
AGAGGCATCAGGCTAATGCCATTAAAAGACCGGGGTGTAAAAACCTCGGAAATTTATAAATATCAACTATGAGTTGGTAAATAGCCATAAGAATCAATACATTTTTACGATCGATCAGGATCTTTTGTCAGAATCGGATCACTGTATAGTTCATATTCAGGATATACTGGTACTCTACTGATTTGGCTACTTTCTTAAGTAATCCATAGTTGTCTGTGATCAATCCCGTGGTTTCTTTATCAACGTTCAGTGAGATACATTCACCGTCATCAAACATGCAGAAGATCCCTTCATCCGTTCTGAATCTTGTCATGAGCATGATATTGATATTATCCTGCTTTTGAGACTTGACAACATAGGCTACCATCTCTTCCGCGGCCAGTGACATTCTGTATGCGATCCTGGCCGAACAGCCATTATCATCGGCAAACCGGCGTATCATACGGGATACCTCTATAGCCTCCTCGGGTTTTACACCCAGATACAGCACTTTTTCCGACGGGTCGATATCAGCCCTGTCTTTTTTCAGCCACCAGAGATAACGTGCTGTGCTGAGCAAGAATAAAAGTAATTCCATCGCAAGATATCCCAACCATAAGAATGGAGCAGAAAAGAAGTAAGAGAATGCAAAGGCGAAAACAGGCATTGTTGCATTTCCCACAATGGTCAGCACTGTGGCCGTCATAGAATCCTTGCGGTTGACAAGATAGAGGCGAAGTATGGCATCGATTCCTCTGAAAACGAAATACAGTGCGAACAATCTGAGGGACAGTATCCAATCGTCATTAAACGTTTTTACGCCATTCAGACGGAAGAATACTCCGGGGAACAGTTCCACTATGATCGTACAAGCTCCCACCAGGAAAGCCATTAAGATTACGCTCCGGCGCATCAGATCACGCATCGCTTTGAAATCTTTTGCGCCGGAATACAATCCGGCCAGAGGACGGGTTGAACTGGTCACCCCCAGTATCACAATGTTGACTATATGGAATGCGAAGAAACAGACGCCTTTTATCCTGCCTCCCGCCTCGCCGAATGCCATCAGAATGATCTTCATGATGAAATAATATTGAAAAGCCAGCATGGCCATATTGGCACCATCAGGACTGCCACAGCGAAGTATGTCTTTGATCTCCGTCCACCCCGGCTTTGCACCTTCGCTGACGAACATATCCGTCTTCCTGGCCATATATATGACTGTCAACACACAGCGAACTGTGCAGGCGCAGGCGGTTCCGAAGGAAATACCTGCAACTCCCAGCCCCATTACTTGAACAAAGAAAATATCCAGCAGCAAGTTCAGGATGCCTTCGAGCACGGAAAAAACCATGATCACCTTCATTTTTCCGATTATCTGCAGTTGATAAGTCAAAACAGATGTTATAACTCCGACAGGCAAAGCGATCATAATGCCCTTGGCATAATCCCACGTCATACTTTCGACTTCCGGTGAGAGCGAATAAGACTTGATCACGGCTGATATGATAGGATACTCGATTATGACGACAAATATAGCTGCCGCGATTATCACCACTCTCACAGCCACCTTCGTGCGGCGTATCGCTTCTAAATCATTTTTCCCGATGCATGTGCTCATGCTGGTCGCAGAACCCGAATCTATAATTCCCGAAACTACTGTGATGATCACCATGGCCGGAGAAAAGATATGGATCGCGGCCAGAGCATTTCCGCTGATCAGATTTCCCGCTACCACACCATCTACCGTTGATAGAATAAAGACCGACATATTTGTCAGGATCATGATAGGGATATACTCCTTCAGTTTTTTCCATGTAAGCGTTCCCTTGCGGGGAAACAGTGTTTCCATGCTCTGTGACACTGTATTATCGTTATTTTGATTTTCCATATGCGCCCCTTAATTTTTTTTACGATTCCAGCCGCTCCGATTCTCTGAGTAATAATTATAAGGTTCCATTACGAGTATCTCAAGCCGGCTACAATGACTATTTTGAATATGCTATAATAGCGCAAATATAATAGGTTCCGGGTATTACCGGTCTTAGGAAGAAACTGATATGAGAGAAGAACTTAAGTTTAATGAGGATGATAAGATCGCGATAATTGCTCCGCATCCGGATGATGAATGCTATGGTGCGTCTTTTCCGCTCATTACCATGCCCGAAAGAACAGATGTATATGTGCTGAGTGACGGGAGCCATGGAAATAAGGATAAGAGTATTGAGGAAGAAGCAGCTATAAGAAGGTCGCAGTTTGATGCTGAGATGGACTATATTAAGCCGCACAAAGCTGTCTGGCTGGGATATGAGGACACTACTCTTACAAAGCATTATGAGGCGTCTGATGAGATTGATTTTACTCAATATACCAAGGTATTCCTGCCTTGGAATGAAAGTTTTCATCCTGACCACAGGGCTGCCTGTGACATGTGCTGCAAGTCTATACAGAAACAAAAAGCAACTCCTGAATGTTATATCTATGAAGTAAATGCGCCTTTCCATAAGCCTACGCATTTTATCGATATAACCGGAATAATAGATGAAAAATTAAAACTCATTGAATTCCATAAAGATCAGATTGAGCAGAAAGCCATTACTATTTCGCTTAACAAATTCAGGGCATCACAGATGATATCAAAAACATCTGTCGAATATGCAGAGTGCTATCTTAAGATAAATCCTTATGAGATCGCATATATAGAAAGAAGCCGCGGAGCATATGATGATCTTCTTGTAAGGCAGAAATATTAATATTGACTTTAAGACTTTAAGATAAAAATATTGCCACCCCCGAATGGGGGTGGCAATATTAGTTCCGCTATATGATCATTTTCCATTCCAGACGATCGCAAGCATTGTAAGATCATCAAACTGAGGGGCTTCTCCCACAAACTCATCAGTAGCTGCCTTCACATTGTTAAGAAGTTCTTCCGGAGATGCCTTCGGAGCTTTATTAAGAGCGTCGAGCATGCGGTCTGTACCGAACAGGCACTTGTTCGCATCGGTTGCCTCGGGCACACCATCTGTATATAAGAACAGACATCCGCCCTTTTCAATCTGCATTTCATACTCGAAATACTTAATATCAGGCATGCATCCCACCATCATTCCATGCTTGTCTTTGATCAGTTCGAATTCTCCGTCAGCCGATCTCATCACCGGATACTCATGGCCCGCATTGGTAGCAATGATCTTGCCTGTGCTTATCTCCATGATCCCAAGCCATACCGTTACAAACATACCCGAGGGATTGGTCTCATACAACGAGTTGTTGACTTGTTCAATGACAGCCTTGGGACTCTGGCACGTCTGGGCCTTCATTTTGATAAGAGTTCTTGATACGACCATGAACAGTGCCGCCGGAACTCCCTTTTCCGAAACATCCGCCATTACCAATGCAAGATGATCATCATCGATCATAAAGAAGTCATAGAAATCCCCTCCGACTTCTTTTGCCGGTGTCATGGATGCATAGATCTCAAACTCAGTCCTGTCAGGGAACGGCGGGAATGTACACGGCAGCATCTCTGCCTGGATCTTCGTTGCAACGGACAGTTCTGCCCCGACAGCAGCCTTCTCTTCTGCGAGGTTAACGATTTCGTCAACGTACCGGTCGATCTCTTTTGTGAGATCCGTAACATCTTTGGAAAGTGCTCCGATCTCGTCTTTTCGTTTGTTGACTTTTACAAGACCTGAGCCGACAGCCTCGCTGTCTTTATCTTTTGAATAATCACGTATCCCCGTCTGGAGCTTCTTTACGGGTTTTATCAGCATAAAATACAGCATTATGAGTAAAAGGACATCCGCAGCGATAAGATAGATGAGCGTCCTTCCACCGGTCTGATACAGGCGGTTTAAAAGGTCATGTTTGGTCTCCTCCCAAGGGTACGTCACCCCCGCTATAGCCGCTACTTTTCCGTTAAGCCTGATCGGCCACGCAGCATACAGATAATCCTTTCCGGAAGCTCTGTCAACAATATGTTCAACCTTCACAGGATCCTCTCCGGTTTCGAGGAGCTTTGAAATAACCGGATGCTTACTGAGTGTAAACTTCTCTATCCTTCCAATGGGCGCTTTTTGTCCCGGCTCATCAGTACTGCTGAAGTAAATGAACGTCTGATCATCTCCAATGTATTTATAGATACCATATTGTAGTACATCATTTTTAACAGATTGACCTGCCCTTAAAGCCGCAACAGAACTCACAGAGCTATATACTGTTTCAGCCAGGAGCTTCTGCGCATTCTCGTCCAGACTTTCTATCTTGTCGCGCGATGAGTTTCCGTCAAAATCATCAACAAAAAACTTCAGAGCCTCCTCATGATCGTCGAACCATGCTTGCGCTTTCTCCGGATCATTCGATTCTTCAGGCGTTAAGTAGTCCATTTCCTCATAATGAGTTTCCCAATAGTCCAAAAACCATTGAATTATATCATCACTGCCCTTGATAGACATGGCCATGGATAGATTCATGGCCATCCCCAAAGCTTCTTCCTGTTCATTCTTCATAACAAGGTAATAAGAATGAGCAGATGCTCCGAAGATTGCCAGGACCAAAGTAACAAAGACTAAGATACCGACGCGAAACAACAATCTGTTATGTAGGGAAATGCTCTTTAACTTAGACATCATGAACCCTGCTTTCTTCAAATCTGTCTGAAACGCTGCGTTTCATGACCGGATAACCCACGGGAATAAGAGCAAAGGATCGAAGTCTGCCTCCGATCCCGAGTATCTCATCCACATTATTCATCCTGTCCTCATAAGGAGCAATGGAAAGCCATACCCCGCCAAGCCCCAGTTCCGTTATCTCTATGAGAATATTCTCAACGCACGCGGACATATCCATATACACAAGCTCAGGAAAGACCAGCTTTTCCGTACGAAAGCACGGCACTATCACCACATCAGCACCCGCCGCACTCCCCGAATAAGGGCTGCTCCTTGCAAGCTTCTCTATCGTCTCCTTATCCTTTATCACATAGAATTCCCAGGGGCGCTGTCTGCCGCCGGACGGTGCTGACATACCGGCACGAAGGATCGCTTCAATCTTCTCCGGTTCAACTTTCCCGGTTTCAAATTTTCTTATGCTCTGTCTTTCTAATATCGCGTTCATAGACAATAATCAGTCCTCATTGATCACAAGATATTCATATGCTTCTTCAGTGACCCAAACTGCCGAAGAAAATCCCTGGACCGTAAAGTACCCGTAGCCCTCATCATCGATCGTGACCACCTCTCTTACCTTACGCATGCAGTCCCTGAAGCATTTCCCTGCGAACTGTTTGCCTATGTACATGCGCTTGGCGCCATCACGCTTATCCGACAGGAGCACCGCGATGCCGGAATGCGGGTGATCCTCGTCTCCTTCTCTGGTCCAGCCTATGATATCATAATCATCAATATAATCATGCTGCTCTCCGTATGCGTAATCGTGTCTGACCCTTATCAGTGTACGGAGTCTCGGTATAGGGATATTTCTCGTGCACGGTATCCCGTAAAGATCCCCATAGAATACGCACGGCACGCCGTCTTTATGGAGCAGGATCATCGCATAAGCCACCTGCTTCATCCATGTATTCACAAAGGATTCCAGCGACTGTCCCGGCTGGGAATCATGGTTATCCACAAAGGTGATCGCATTCTGCGGGCGTCGCTGAAGCAGCGTGTTATTGAAAATCTCTGTCATATTATAATTGCCGTCTGCGTATGACATCTGACGCATATTAAAATGCAGCGGCACATCAAAAAGACACATACATCCCTCGACCTGGTCGAGATACCCCGTCAGCGAATTGACATCTCCGTTCCAGTACTCACCGATCACGTAGAATCCGGTGTCCTTCTTATAATCCCTGACCTTTTTGATATAGCCCTTCATGAAGGAAGCGCCGATATGCTTGACCGCGTCCATTCTGAATCCGTCCACACCGGTCGTATCCAGATACCATTTTGCCCATGATTCAAGTTCTTTCGCCACCTCCGGGTTATAGACATCAACATTGGCACCCATGAGGTAATCATAGTTGCCGTTCTCGCTGCTCACATCGCCTGCCCAGTTCTTATCGGCAAATCTGTAAATATTGCCGGTCTTTCTTTCATTATTGTCCCAGTCAACACCTGTAAAATGTGTGTGGTTCCAGGTGAATTTGGAATACTTCCCTTTTCTGCCCGGGAAATTAAATACCGTTGCGGCAGATATCGTATAGGGATCGGACCAGTTCTCATTTCTGTTATTGGGATTGACCTTGACGGCCGTTACATCTTCAAATTCATCCGCGCCGACCTTGTGATTCAGTACCACATCCGCGAGCACGCCGATACCCGCCTCGTGAAAAGCTTCGATACAGTCAAGGTATTCCTGTTTGCTTCCGTATTTTGTCTTGAGAAGTCCCTTCTGCTCAAACTCACCAAGGTCATACATATCATAAACGGCATAGCCGACATTATCTTCTATGAACCCTGCCTTGTAAGCAGGAGGAAGCCATACGTCCGTAATCCCGAACTCGGCCAGTCTCCTTGCCTGTGCCTTGCATTTATTCCAGAGTACGTGATTTCCTTCCACATACCATTCATAATACTGGATGATGGTTCTGTTTATCTTCTTTTCTTTTCCGTTCTTTTTACTCATCAGGCGTCCTTCCCCCTATTTCACCTTGCTGTACACGTTGACGACCGATGGTGCACTCTGGAGCTTTTGTATCTTGGGTACGATCCCGGTAAAATGCGGCGTCTTAAAATGCGCGTCAAGACTTGTCTGATCCTCCCACTCCTCTATGAGCACATGTTCGCCCGGATGCTCCTGATCCGCGTACAGTGTGTAAGAAATATTCCCTTTTTCTTCTCTCGTTCGGTCTATCAGTTCGAAAATGAGCTTATAGTATTCTTCCACACACTCCGGTCTGATATAGTCTCTTGCCGTAGATGTTATCATGACCTTCCTCCTCTTTTTTGATCAGGCCTGCGCAAACTGGCTGTTGTACAGTTCCGCATATTTGCCGCCCTTTTCCATAAGACCCGAATGCGTTCCCTGCTCAAGGATATTGCCGTTCTCCATGTAAAGAATAAGATCCGCATCCTTGATCGTTGACAGCCTGTGGGCGATAACAAAGCTTGTACGTCCTTTGAGCAGATTGTTCATGGCTTTCTGAATGATCGCCTCAGTACGGGTATCCACCGAGCTTGTCGCCTCATCTAAGATCAGGATCGGCGGATTTGCAAGCATCGCGCGGGCAATTGTCAGAAGCTGCCTCTGTCCCTGTGAGATATTGGACGCTTCTTCGTTGAGCATAGTATCATACCCGTCAGGCATCGTATCAAAGAAGAACTCGATCTGTGCTGCCTTTGCAGCCTCTTTTATCTGCTCTTCCGTCGCGTCCTGTTTTCCGTATGCGATATTGTCATGGATCGTACCATTGAACAGCCAGGTTTCCTGCAGGACCATACCGAAGATATCACGAAGATCATGCCGCGTCATATCTCTGATGTTCATTCCGTCAATAGTGATCTGCCCGCCGTTTGGCTCATAGAATCTCATAAGGAGGTTCACGAGCGTGGTCTTTCCTGCACCGGTAGGTCCGACGATCGCGATCATCTGTCCCTTCTTCACATCGACATTGATATCGGTCATCAGGAGCTTGTTAGGTGTATATCCGAACTTCAGATGCTCAAATTTGATGTTTCCTTCCACTGCATCAAGCTTCGTGTAATGCTCCGAAGTTTCTGCCTCTTCTTTCTCATCCAACACTTCAAATACACGTTCCGCCGAAGCCACCGCGGATTGCAGGGTATTCAGAAGGGAAGTGATCAGCGTGACAGGGGTGCTGTACTGTTTCTGATACTGCATCATTGCCGTGATGCTGCCGATAGGTACGATCCCTTTGAGCGCAAATACAGCACCTACACAGCAAAGCACAATGTAACCGATATTATTTAATACCGTGCTGAGGGGATTGATGATTGCCGAAAGGAACTGTGCCTTACGACTTGCCTTGTACAGTTCCTCACTTTTGCGGTTATACTCCTCGATCTTCTTCTTTTCACAGCCAAACGCTCTGACAACTTCAAGACCGCTGAAGGTCTCCTCTGCGACCCCGTTCAGTTCGCCAAGGGTACTCCACTGGGAACGGAAATATTTCTGCGATTTCGACATGATCAGCTTGCCGGCCAAAATGGTAACCGGAAGCATGATAAGCCCCAGGATCGCAAGCTGCCATGAAAGCAAGAACATGAAGATCACGCACCCCACGATCGTCACAACGCTGGAAATGATGCGTACCATCGACTGCTGGAAAGATGTTCCGATATTATCAAGGTCATTTGTGACACGGCTTAAGATATCGCCCTTGGACTTTGAGTCGAAGTAGGAAAACGGAAGCTTCATGATCTTCCTGTTTACATCCTGTCTCAGCTTTCCGATCATATTCTGTGTGACAGATGTTACCATTCTGCCCTGTGCGATCGTAAGCAGGACATCAGCGAGATACAGTATTCCGAGCACTACGATTGCTCTTATGATCCTGTCCCATTCGAGTTCCATCCCCGTAACAACCTTCTGCTGTATGATGTTCAAAACCTTTGCAAGGATAAACGGGGCCAGCACCTCGCAGCCTGTAGCGATCACAGCAATGATCGCCACAAGCACCATCCTTGGCATGGTTCCTTTCTTGACGGCAAACAGTCTCTTAATGGTTTTTCCGAAGTTCTTTACCTCCGGTTTTCCTCCCCTGGCGCCGCCTCTGCCGGAAGAAGCCGCTTGCTGCATCTTTTCCTGCATCTGGCGTTTTTTCTCTTCCTGCTTGCTCATTTCCGCGAGCTGCTCCGGCGTCATGTTCTTGAGTTTTTCCATCCGGGCCTTTATTTCTTCGGGAGATCTCTGTGCCATGTTGCTAAGCATCTCATCGATCTGAGCGGGTGTCATGCCGGCTATCTTTTTCTTAAAGCCCTCGCGTCTTTCTTCGGGCATCTTAGACATCATGCCCATCAGCTTTTTCCTGGTCTCGGGAGGCAGATTCTGCATTATCTCATTCATGCGCTCTTCACCTCACTTTCCGAAAGCTGTGACATGGCAATCTCACGGTATACCTGATTGGATTTAAGCAATTCATCATGCGTGCCGTCTCCGACGACTTTTCCCTCCTCCAATACGAGGATCCGGTCCGCGTTCTTGATCGTGCTGACACGCTGTGCCACAATGATCGTAACGGCTCCCGTCAGTTCTTTTGACAGCTCTTTCCGTAACTTTGCATCGGTCTTGAAATCCAGTGCGGAAAAGCTGTCGTCAAACATATAAACATCTGCCTTTCTGACAAGTGCCCTTGCGATCGCAAGTCTCTGTCTCTGGCCGCCGGATACATTCGTTCCGCCCTGGGCGATATAGGTGTACATCCCGTATTCCTTTTCTTGCACAAAGTCGCTGGACTGGGATACATCAAGGGCATGTGTGACCTCTTCTTCCGTGGCATCCGCCTTCCCATACCGCACATTGTCAAGGATCGATCCAGCAAAGAGGAACGATTTCTGCGGAACGATCGAGATATGATCTCTGAGGCTTTCCTGATCTGCATCCCGAACATCAACACCGTCGATCTTTACACTGCCCTCAACCGCATCCATATTCCTGCAAAGGATATTAAGAAGCGTTGACTTTCCGGAACCCGTACCGCCTATGATCGCAACAGTCTGACCCGCTTTGGCAGAGAAGGAAATATCCGTCAAAACATTCTGAGATGCCCCCGGGAATCTGTAGGAAAGGTGTGAAACCTCTATGGAACCGTTTCCTACTTCAGGAAGCTTTGCGCCATCTTCTTTCCATCTGATAGACGGCTCTATATCCCACACTTCATTGATGCGTTCCGCCGCTGCCTGGGCGTTCGGAAGCAGCATCAGAAACATGGAAGCAACCATGAATGCCATGAGGATCATGGTCGTATACAGCACATATGCCTGAATGGCACCGTATGTCGCAAGCCCGTCCTGCATATATTTTGCCCCGAAGCCAAGGATCAGGAGATTGGCGGCATTTGCAAAGAACATAATAAAGGGGATCAGCGTATTCATGATCTTAAACCCTTTTTTTTTTTTTTTTGTAAAATCATCACTGACGCCTGCGAACCTGTCGGTCTCGTAGTCTTCGCGATTGAACGCTCTGACCACGCGCATACCGGTAAGCGCTTCACGCATGATCCTGTTCACATGATCCACCTTTATCTGATTCTCACGAAAGACCGGACGAGCAAACTTCACGGTAAGCAGCATAATGATGGTGGCGAGCGGCAATAGCACAATGATGATCCACGCAAGCGTCGTTGAAGTTCTGACCGCAAGAACGATGCCGGCAATACACATAAGCGGTGCCTGCAGCATCATCAGAAGCATTTGGACCAAAGCTGTCTGTGATGTCTGAATGTCCTTACTCTGTCTGCTGATAAGCGATGCCGCACCGATCTTTCCTTCATCCTCCTGTGAAAAATGGACGACCCGTTCGAAAAGAGTAGTTCTCATATCTCTTACGGCACTCATAACAACGCGCGACGAAAAATAGTTGCTCAGAATACCGGCAAAAGCACAGACTGCAAGATCGACCACCATGAAAAGCGCATATCTTATGATCACATCCGTATTATCTGCGATCGCCCCCTTATCTATGACATTCTTACTCAGAGTGGGCAATAGCATCGTGGCAAAAGTAAACAGCAGAGTAAAGAGTACCACCAGTATCACTTGTCCTTTATACTGTTTCATATACCTTGCGTATAATTTTAACATGATGCGCGAAATCTCCTTTAAAACGGTCTTGCCCGATCTGTATCCCGGGCAAGGCCTTCTCAATCTTAGTCTTTATTTGGTTTCGATCTTCATTGTTTCGGCGCCGGATATGGAGAACGTCTGAGAGTTATCTGTCTTGGCAACGAGGTCTTCTGCCTTATAATCGCCGGTGCCGCCCTCTATCTCAAACACGGCTTCCGAAAGATCGACATTTCCGCTCTTGCACAGGATCAGATCCTTTGTGTTTGCAAAGTCTCTGGCGGTCGTATGCCATTCCCCGATCTTGATCTTATACGGCGCATCCTTCGGGCACTGATAGTTACATCCGAGTTCGGCCGTTGTAAGCTTGTAAGGTCCGGAAGTACTCAGTTTGATCGTACCGGAGTTCTCATACTTGTGAACCTGCGGATAATCTCCGCCGGGTATCATCTCTGCGTAGAACCCAAATGCCACTGCACGATCCGTAGATGCCTCACTCCCCTCAAGCAGGATACTGATCTCACCGGTATTCACAATAGGCGGGATATGCGTGATCTTCAATCCGGCCGGGCAATGCTCGTAAAACGCACATGCAAGCGGATCAGACTGAAACAGGAATGAGACCTTCTGTTTCACATAGTGAGCCTTGAAATCAATATTAATCTTTCCCGTATTCAGGACGTGTGTATCCGCCATTCTTCCGATTGTCATGATCTTTCCGGAAGAAGTCACATCGATCTCACCGAAGTTTGAGATCGAGCCGCCCAGCTTTGTTGTTGCAAGGACACGTACCGTCGAAGACTCGTCAACGTCGATCTTGATAAGGCCGTTGTTGACGATCGTAGGATCGTTTGCGTGTATCGTCATGGCACGAATCTGAGAGGCGAACGTTCCCTTTCCGGTCAGTTCGATCGTACCATTGTTGATAACGGTAGATTTCTCACCGCC
>OMRF01000138.1 GCA_900313435.1 uncultured Lachnospiraceae bacterium
CACTTTACAGGGATATTTACGAGCTTACCGCAGATATAGAGGGGGTGATGAATTTGTTTTCAAAAGAATTACAGGAACTGGACGAAGGAACGTAAACGGTACATGACAAGTACCGGTCTAAACTAACGCCGCCTCGCGGCGGCGAACCTACTGCTTTTTATGACACTCAGCCGGGAGCGACTCCGACCACGGCATGAGCTCCTCACAGAAATCCGTGTTGCTGTCGTCCATGTGGTTCGGGATCTCGGTCAGCAAGTGCTTTATATAACCATATACATTTAGATTATTAGCCTTCGCAGTCTCTACCAGGCTGTAGATGATCGCACTTGCCTTTGCGCCTGATATCGTGTCGATCATTACGAAGTTCTTCTTGCCGATACAGAATCCGCGGATTGCGCGTTCTGCACTGTTATTATCAAGAGGGACATCCGGATCATCCAGGAATACCCGAAGATACTTCTCTTGGTTAAGGGAGTATGCAATTCCTCTTCCGGTCTTGTTCTTAGATGATATTCTGTTCTCGTGTGCGTGACACCACGCGAAATAAGCCTCCACAAGAGGTTTTACCGCGGTCTGACGCTTTATCAGACGTTCGTCCGGCGGAAGATCTTTTAGGGCATTATCGGCATTATATATGGCCTGTATCATGGCCAGGGCCTTGTATGCCAGACTATTTTTGCGAGATCCGGGAGGTAATGCCTTTAACGCCTCATCAAACCGCCTTCTTGCATGTGCGTAACAGCCTGCTATTTTCAGATCTTCACGCTCGTTTTCGATCGTGTGATAGACCTGATAACCATCTGTTACGCATACTCCGGTGAAATCCTTTAGGAAGTCACGCGGGTGGCTGGCATTCCTGGTACGCTGATACTCGTATAGTACTATGGGGCGTTCCATGAAACTGCCTGTTCGGTACACCCACATATAACTCTTGGATCCTGCCGGCCTGTCGTCCTTGTTTACAAGCACCGGTGTCTCATCAGCATGAAGGACATGGTATGTGTACATCTGCTTGTGCAGATAATCATAGACGACGGATAGATATCTTTCCGCAGATGCTATCGTCCATCGCGCCATCTCCTGGCGACTGATGTTCAGGCCGTCCGCTTCAAACTGTTTTTCAATGCGATAGAACGGAACGGCGTTTGTATATTTGGCATTGATCACGCCGGCTTCAAGCGAAGGAGAAACCAGGCTGTTTCTCATAAGATAAGCGGGGAACTTTGCTTTTACCATCTTTTCGCTCTTCTTGCCGGAGTATACACCAACGTGAATCTCCTCAAGACCAACCTTTGCCGGCACGAAGTAGTATCGAGTGATGATCTCATCCGGAAGCTTTTTATAACCTTCTTCACTGAATTCCCGGTCGAGCTCGTCCTCTGACAAATAGTATTCCGTGGTTTTTACAACTTCAAGTTTTGAAATGTCGGCAGCCTTTTTTCCTTTGGGACGTTTCGGCTTTGCAAGCGGTGCGGGAGAATCCTCATTTTCCTCGTCATAAACAGCCTCTGCCTCATTGAAGAAAACAACTCCGTCGATCTCATAGAATGATATTTGATTATCATTCTCGAAGACTTCAGATGAACGGCCGAAGCGACGACGGTTTGCATCCGCGATCTCTTCCAGGAAACACTGGAGCTTATTATCAAGCTTCTTGATCTCTTCCTGCTGAGAGAGGATCATTTTTATAAGTTCCGACTGATCCAGTTTATTCAGTTCTTCTGCTGATAGATGATTCATGCAATAGACCCTTTCTGTATAGGTCTATTGTACTACAAATCAAGGGGTTTGGCGAATTTGGGATTGCTGATTTTTCGGCAAATTGCCTATGATTATAACATTGCCATATGCCCGTGAAGAGCCTGTAAAATAAGGCTTTTCGAAAGGCCCCAAGAGTCCGATCGTGGCTTGCAGGGACTGTAGCGATGCGCAGCACTATCATCAGCAAGATACAGAGATGCAAGTATGATTCCAAGCGAAGCATAAAAACATGCAGTAAAAATCTGCGTTTTGCACAAAAAATTCATGCAATCTCCTTCGGTGGAGCGATCTCATTTATGGGATGACGAGCAACAATGTCAAAGCCCTCCATAAGGAGCCGATACTGGTCAG
>OMRF01000180.1 GCA_900313435.1 uncultured Lachnospiraceae bacterium
AGGAGACCGCGGGAAATGAAAAAGAGCATGCGAAGATCTGGGCGAAGATACTCGGGCTCATAGGCGAGACGACCGAGGAAAATCTTGAGGCAGCTGCCGGCGGGGAAGCCTATGAATGGCAGGAGATGTATCCCGGCTTTGCAAAGACCGCAAGAGAAGAGGGGTTTGATGATATCGCAAGGCTCTTTGAGCTTGTGGCGGCAATAGAAAAGGAGCACGAGGAGAGATACAAGAAGCTTCTTTCAAAGGTGAAGGATGGCATCGTATTCTCTTCCGACGGTGATGCGATCTGGCAGTGCTCAAACTGCGGGCATATCGTGGTAGGACCGAAGGCGCCTGAGATGTGCCCGGTATGCAACCATCCCAAGAGCTATTTCCAGAAGAAGGCTGAGAACTACTGATCACGTATATTTGAACGGATCATCTACTATTTCGGCGTACCGAAGCTTCGGTACGCCGAAATTTTTTTGCGCCGGGATATTAAATAGAATTTTTGGCATAGCAACATACATATCAACCGGACTTACGAAGGGAGAAAAGTTATGCCAAAAAAAGCAAAGCCGGTACTTTCGTTGGGGATCAATCCCGAATTGATCAAGATCATATTAAAGGAGGAGATGAAGAAAAGAAATTGGTCGAACTACAGACTTTCTCATGAATCCGGGGTTTCCCAGAGTTCGGTAAGTGACCATTTCAACGAGACGAAGAATGTGATCCCATCAAATGATACTATTGACAGATACTGCACCGCGCTTGGGATCAGTCACTCTGATCTTGTGATCAGGGCAGAGTATTACAAGTCAAAGAAGGGTGAGCTGCTCCCGCTTCTCTGGGAAAAGATCGAAAAGATGTCAAAAAGCGGGCACATGGAGCTTCTTGAATACTGCGACAAGATCATCATCAAGGAGGAACACAAGAAAGCCCACGACATCTATGAGGACGATGATGAATGAAAAGTCGGAGCTTGACATTATATATATAATGAAAGTGTCTGTTCGCGCGGCTTACAAGGCATTAATGTAACATTTAAGAAGCAGAAAAAGATGAAGAAAAAGAACCTTTTGCCTGTTATTATTGCGACGGTTTTAAGTTGCAGCCTATTTGCCGCTGATCTGTCTGTTTCACACGCTGCGGACTCAACCGGTGTTACAATGTACCGACTGTATAACCCCAATTCCGGCGAGCATTTCTATACAAGTGCTGTTGCAGAAAAGGATAACCTTGCATCGCTTGGATGGGCGGATGAAGACGCTGCCTGGACAGCTCCGACATCTTCCGATACTCCCGTATATCGTCTCTATAACCAAAACTCCGGAGAACATCATTATACGGGTAGCGCCGGTGAAAAAGACTATCTTTTGAGCCTTGGCTGGAACGATGAAGGTATCGGATGGTATTCAGACGACGATCAGGGCGAACCTGTCTACCGCTTATACAATCCTAATGCCACGGGACAGTATGCCGCCAGTGCGCACCATTTTACCAAGGATATGAACGAGAAAAACATCCTTATTGCAGCCGGTTGGAACGATGAAGGCATTGGCTGGTACGGGACAGATGAGTCGGCAGAAAAGTATAAGGAAGATGCATCAAGCCGCAAAAGGATTTTAGTAGGTGATTCCAGAACGGTTATGATGCATAACGAGGTAGGTGATGAAGGATGCATCTGGTCCGAAAAAGCCGGAGCAGATTTTAGTTGGATGTCGGGATGGGGCGTTCCGAGCATCGAATCGCAGATCGATGGAAACACAGACATCGTTATCCTTATGGGGGTAAATGACTGCTATGAAGAATTCGTGGATGATAGATCAGCACTGTATTATACATATCTGAACAAAAAGGCCGCAGACTGGAAGGAGAAAGGAGCAAGGACTTTCTTTGTTTCCGTAAATCCATTGAGGCAGCCGATCACTGTCGACTACGGAGAAGGCATATATACGGCAAACAATGGTACTGTAGTTCGTTTCAACAGTATTGTAAGTTCGAATTTAAGCAGTGACGTGATCTGGATCGAGACATACAGTGTTATAAAGGATCATATTGCTTATATAGACACTTATCATTATATGCCGGAAACAAGCATGGAGATATTTGATCTTATAATGCGGGCGCTATAGCATTAGTTTGTTTTCTTTATGTGTGTGAAAGAACCCAGATAATCAAGAAATTTTTTCGGTATGCTGATATCTGTATAGATGTCAGCATATTCTTTTGCCGAGAGCTCCGTTATATAGTTCTGCGGAAACTTTTTATTAACGCCCGCCTTAATAGCCTCATCCGCCGCCTTATTGTAGGCGATCGCAGCCATTTCCTCTGTCCTGTATCGTCCTATCAGAAATTCGCCGTTGATCTTGATCCTTACCTCATAGCGCACTACACCGTTTGTCTCTGTCCTTCGCACTCCGTGAAAGCGATTGATCACGATGATGTTTTCATACCTGAAATCAGACTCATCACCGTTCGAAAAGACAAAGTCCCGGCCCTTTACCGCATAGGGCTTGATACCGAAACGGTCGAGGATGGCGTACTGCATCCCGTAATCATTTACGTAATAATGCCCGTCGTGAACGAGGATCCTATGCATTGAATAATAGAAAAGGTCATCATTTGAGAATTTGAGCTCATGAGTTCCGTTTATGAAATAGGAGAAATATCCCTGTCGAAGATAGATGGGAGTTTTGATATAGGTTCCGTTGTCACGGAGGTTGATAAGGCTCACGGTCTTTGCGGGAAGGAGAGTATGTATCTTTGAAGGATGATCGTCGATGGTGATATTTGTATCCGAGAGGATAGAAGTGCCTTCTTTATAAGCTTCTGCGGCATCTTGTTCCGACTGATAGCTTCCAAGGCTTATATGTTTTCTTTTGTAGGTGAGAGAGGCCCTGAAATAAGGGGTTTGATCCTTCTTTTTTGCTGCATAGACTCCGGACTTCAATTTTTATGACCTCCCATATTTGCATAAATACGGCTACTATCATATAATAAGCCGATCATTTTTGAAAGCAGTTGAAAGGAAATAATATGGGACCCGAATATGTAAGTACCAGAAACAAAAAAGAGAAGGTGAGTGCTTCGCAGGCTATACTTAAAGGCCTTGCGGATGACGGCGGTCTCTTTGTTCCGACATATCTTCCGGTTTTTGACAGGGAGCTTTCTGATTTTTCCGGGATGGACTATAAGGAAACGGCTTACAATATCATGAAGCTGTTCCTTACCGATTTCACCGAGGAAGAATTAAGGGGCTGCATAGAAAGAGCTTATGATGAGAAGTTCGATACCCCGTTGATCGCTCCGCTGAAAAAAGCCCAGAACGCATACTACCTTGAACTCTTTCACGGGAAGACCATAGCCTTCAAAGATATGGCTCTTTCCATCCTTCCTCATCTCATGACGACGGCGGCAAGAAAAAATAATGTGAAGGACGAGATAGTGATCCTGACCGCCACCAGCGGCGACACCGGAAAGGCTGCCCTTTGCGGCTTTGACTCTGTTCCCGGCACAAAGATAGTAGTCTTTTATCCGAAGGGCGGCGTGAGCCCGATACAGGAAAAACAGATGGTGACGCAGAG
>OMRF01000190.1 GCA_900313435.1 uncultured Lachnospiraceae bacterium
CAGAGAGAAGAATTCGATTTTCAGCTTTTCATTTAGATACTTTAATCTTGGGATTTCGCTGGAAATGTTCAAGTTGGGGGCACCAGGCGGGCTCCGTAAGGGCTTCGGCTCGGTCGGAGGGATACTCATCAATAACATGCTTACATCCTTAAATATGAGATGCCTTGTTGCGGCTTACGGCGTATTTTCACAGCTTATTGTATTTATACGCACCTCATGGTACGGGCCTGCAGATACTTTGCATGCTTTTGCCAGCATTTTCATCGGAGAAGAGGACAAGGAGTCAATCAAGGAAGTGCAGAAGATTGCAGTGAAACACTCTCTTATCGCTACATCAATACTGACAGTATTGATGTTTGCTTTTGCACCGGCGCTTGCGGCAGTTTTTCTAAAATCAGATGATCCGGAGGCGACTCGGATGGCGATCGAGTGCATTCGGGTTTCCTGTTTGTCGCTTGTATTCTGTTCCATCGTTTACAACTTTAACAATTACCTCATAGCCGTCAAGAGACTCGCTTTCGGCACTGTATACGGCTTCCTTATCGAGTGCGGGGCCATAGTTCCCATTACATTTCTTTCGCTTCATGTGATCGGATACCAGGGTGCCTGGATTTCAAAAATCATAAATATGATCGTTCTCTGTCTGATCGCGGTGCTTTATATCTCATTAAACAAAACTGGCAAAAGTTTCCGCGAGAAAATGCTCTTTCTGCCCGAAAACTTCGGGGTTCTGCCGGAGGATGAAATTGATGAAATAGTAAGCTCAACCGATGAAATAGATGGTCTGTCGAAGCTTGCGGTGGCATTTGCGATGGAACATGGTGCAGACAGAAAAAGAGCGCTTCAATACGGACTGATCTTAGAAGAACTGGCGGGAATACTTGCCGAACACGGATTCTCGGACGGAAAGCCACACAACATCTATGCAAGACTGGTTGCAAAAAATGAGGATATGATCATCCGCGTGCGCGATGACTGCAAGCCTTTTAATATGACTGAATATTACAATCTTATTTTGGAAGGAATGGATCCCGAAAAGGATACGGGCTTTGCTATTGTCATGAAACTGTCCAAGGAGGTTAAATACTCCTTCGCATTCGGAGCCAACAACCTGATAATCCGTCTATGATGCGTCAGGGACTTTTTTGAAACAGCAATATGGCATGTGAAGGGGGAAGAAATATGGACACTCTATATCCGGATTTGGAGACCATCTGGCCGGGATGGAAAATTGAAGCATTCTTAGGAAAAGGTCTGGACGGCTCTGTTTACAAGGCTGCGCGAAGCATGAATGGCATCGTGATGGAATCTGCGGTAAAAATCACGGCTATGCCCGAAGATCAATACAATTTTGCACACATGCAAGCCGAAAGAGTTCAGGATTTTGATGTGGATATGTATAGAAGTAAGGCGGATGACGGCATTACCGAAATCAAATGTTTGCTTATGCTGAAAAGCTGCAGCCATGTTGTAGATATAGAGGATTTTGCCCTCGTAAAAAGGGAGGATGATATTCAATGGAATGTATATATTCGCATGGAGCTGCTTCGGAGCCTGGTTGATTATCTCGGGGAAAGACAAAGGCTTACAGAGAATCAAATCATAAAACTTGGCTTGGATCTTTCGGATGTCCTTTTGCAGTGTGAAAAAAATAACATTATACACAGGGATTTTAAGATAGAGAACACTTATATAACCGAAGAGGGAGAATATAAAATAGGCGATTTTGGAATTGCAATAAAGTCGGATGAGGCAGAAACCAAAAAAGGAAACAAGAATTACATGGCTCCGGAGGTATTTTGGGAAAGAAAATATGGAAAAACTTCGGATATCTACTCTGTTGGTATTATGCTTTACATGCTGGCCAATGGAAATAAAATGCCGTTTTTTGATACGGATTATTTTTGGGCGGATAATGAAGAAAAGGAACAGGCGTTTCGCAGGAGAGTAAATGGCGAAAAAATACCTGATACGCGATATGCTTCGAGGGAATTAAACAGCATTATCTTAAAGGCGTTAAGCTACGAGCCGGAGAACAGATACCGGGATGCGAAAGCGTTAATGGGAGCTCTGAAAAGTATTAAAGGCCATCAAACAGATCAGGGAAGTTGATGTACTATGAAAAAGGATCAGTTCAAAATATTATTTTTATCAAGGAGGATGTATTAGCACATGAAAAAGTCATTGGCAATCCTGTTGGCACTGACACTGCCACTGTCACTTGCGGCGTGTTCCTCTTCGGGCGGAGGATATGGAACACAGACTGAGGTGGACGATCCTTACGCTCATCTTGAAACATATGAGCTTTCCTTCTCCATGCACGCACCTGCGGAATCAACGATCGGAAAATGTTACCAGGATATGTTTGATGAAATCAGCGAAAAGACGCATGGTCATTTAAACATCACCGTGTTTGGCGGCGCAACGCTTGCGGCTGCAAGCGATGTTGCCTCCATGGTGGAAACGGGTGGTTGTGATATGGGGTGGATGTTCAGTTCGTTTTATCCGGGCCAGTTCCCATTGACGGATGTCATCGCGCTTCCGATGATGGGACAAACGACCTGTGAGCGCGGCACGCAGGTACTCTGGGACATCCGGGAAAACTATCCGGAGATGGAGGCGGAATGGGATCGCTTCCATATCGTCAATATGTACGCGAATCCCACCAACACTCCCTATACGACAAAAATCGAGCCGACGGATATCAACGCATTCAAGGGGCTGACGATGCGGACAGCGGACGGCGGAGCGGCGGCTTGCATCGGTGGCTGGGGTGTCAATGCCATCCAGATGCCGCCGAATGAAATCTATGAATCACTGGAAAAGAACAATATCCAAGGCTTCACGTTTGAGCCGACCGGCATCATCGACTACAGCCTGCAGGAGGTGACGGGATACAAGCTGGATATGGGCATCTTCCAGGCCACATTCTGCACGGTCATGAATAAGGAATCATACGAAGGCCTGCCGGACGCGTTCAGGGAAATCCTGGATGAGTATTCCACCCGCGAACAGTCGATCAAATTTGCGAAGGCATGGGA
>OMRF01000181.1 GCA_900313435.1 uncultured Lachnospiraceae bacterium
CGCAATTCGAGTTAAGTATAACGTCCGCAAAATTTAGAGACGTGATACGAGTACTCAATAGAATTTTTTTATTTAATGCCCAGATAGCTCAGTTGGTAGAGCAGAGGACTGAAAATCCTCGTGTCGCTGGTTCGATTCCGGCTCTGGGCATCTTTTTTGTATTCAGGGTATTTTTGGGGGGATTATGAGCGGACGTTTGATATTCATGGTCGGGGTATATGATACCCTCGATATTTTCGCTTATGAGATGAAAAAACGTCTTGAGGAGAGAGGGTATGAGACCATGCTCTTTGACTCAAGGGATACCGTCGGCAGTCTGTCACGGCTTTATGAGTTCATAAAGGAAAAGGTGACAGCCGTCATAACCTTCAACAACCTCGGCTTCAATATGGAACTCGTTGCGGGGCAGAATATCTGGGATTCCCTCGACATCTGGTGCATCAACATCCTGATGGATCACCCTATCTATCACAAGTCAGCGCTTGACAATCCCCCCAAAAAGGCTGTGGTGCTGTGTCCCGACAGAAACCACATGAAATATGTACAGCGGTTTTTCCCCAATATACCGATAGTCGGCTTTCTTCCTCATGGCGGAAAGGAAGCGGGGAACGAAATAAAGGAGATCAATAGCCGCAGCATCGATATCCTCTATGCCGGCGGGATCTCACTCGGAAAGGCGGCCTTCCCGGAGCCCGATTTCAAAGGCCTTCCCTTCGACGGAAAAAAGATCGGAAGTGAAGCACTTGAGCTTCTTATCGAAGAGCCGTCAAGAACGCTTGAGGATGCTGTCGAGAAGGTCCTATTGGATAATTCCATCGCGCTTTCCGAGACTGAGCTTAATGAGACGATAACGGCATACAAATACGTCGACCAGCGGGCGACGAACCATTATCGTGAAAAGGTGATAAGGACCATAGCTCATAGCGGCCTTGATATCACAGTCTATGGCACGGGTTGGGAGAATTGCTCCTGGATAAAGGATGAATCGCACATGCATTTCATGGGACGCGTTCCGGCTGAAGAGATCGTTTCGAAAATGCATGACGCGAAGATAGTCTTAAACACCATGACCTGGTTCAAGGACGGGACCCATGACAGGGTGTTCAACGGCATGCTCTCGGGAGCCGCCGTTTTTACCGACAGCTCAATATACATGAAGGAGAGCTTCAGTGATGAGCTTGAGATGTTTGAGCTTACAGAGATAAGTGCTCTTCCTGACAGGATCAGAGGGCTTCTTTCTGACGGGAGCGCCATTTCCGCGCTTGCAGACCGGGGCAGGATAAGAGCAAAAAAGGACTGCACTCTTTTTGCGAGAGCGGACGAGCTTGCAGATGATCTTCTTTCAGCATTATAAGGATCGTTATGGAAAAGATAAGCATTATCATTCCCTTCTACAATATCGGTGAGATCCTCAGAGACAGCGTGAACGCTGCGCTCTCGCAGGATTATGATAATATTGAGCTGATCCTTGTGGATGACGGCTCAACCGACAATTCTTTTGATATCGCCCTGGAATTTGAAAAAAAGGATCCTTCCATCAAGATCGTGCAAAAGCCAAACGGCGGTCCCGGAGAGGCCAGAAACGCGGGCCTCATGGAAGCGGAGGGCGAATTCATTACCTTTATGGATTCCGATGACGTGGTGACGAGGGACTTTGTCTCCTCCATGCGGAGGCTGATCGATCCCGAAAACGGCATTTATCATTCCATGACGGGGCTTACGTTTTGCGACATGTCCTTTGAGGTTCCGCCTCTTCCGACGGAACAGGGCAGTACCCTTCGGATGTCGCCCCAGGATTATGCTTCAAATATGACAGCTGAAAAGATCACTTCAAGCGTCGTGAACAGGCTTTACGTGAGACGCCTGATAGAGGATAACGGAATCAGATTCCACACGGATCATGGATTCTGGGAGGACATGAAGTTTAATCTCGATTATATAAAGGCGACGGGGACCGACACGATCTACGACCAGACAGTCCGCTATTTTGCCAGGCGCCATGAGAACAGCACGACACGAGGAGGCACAAAGGATCATGACGACGAGTGGGTTGAGTCCATCGCGTCATTATATGATTTTGTGAATAACGACCCCTTCTGGAGCGCCGGTGTGAAAAAGAATATGGAGAATATGTACGGCGCGGCTATGATAAATCTTATCGAGAAAAAGAAAAAATTGCTAAATCTTTCGTAAACTTTTCCGATATATGAATTGAAGTATCAGCTTTTCTGCCATGGATGGCATGTTTTGAAAGGATTCAAAAACTATGGGAAGCTTCAGTATTAATTTCAATTCAGGCGCAGGTGTAGCAAGGACAGATCCAAGGGAGAAGGGGGCTCTTTACAGCCTGCTCAAAGGAAATGACAATTCAAAAAACGGATCGCAAAGTCTTTTTGGAAAGAAGAAGACCACGTCCGATCCGGTTATCCCCGCTTATCTCAAAACAAAACTCGAGACAAAGAACGACTTAAAGGCTAAGAATACAGCGCTTTGGGGCTTTTTACATCCTTCTCAGAAGGATGATGCGAATAACCAGACGGCCGCTGTCGAGGATCCCTACGGCATCAAGGAGATGGCGGAGGTTGAGAAGAAGCGCCTCAAATACAATTACAAATCCGTTTCAAAAAAGATAATCCAGTCCAAGGATTCAAATTCCGCTGAGAAGGCGGTCACAGCCGCGAGGCAGGCGACCAGGGATCTTAAGCGCCAGGCTGCCGAAGGAAAATGCGATGCCGAGGATATCGAAGCAGCACTCCTGCACGCAAAGCGTATGGAAGTGGTAGCGGAGAAACATCTGAAATTTATTAAGGAAGAGGAGACAGCCGAACATTTCCAGAAGGAAGGAAACATCACATCGGCACTTGCCGCAACTCCAAATACTTCGGATTCTGATGCCGCGCTGCTTTCAGAGAAGAAGGCGGATGAGGATCTGAAGGCCGGGGTGCGGGATTACCTTGAGTCTCTGGGGTATAAGTTTAAGACGGAGGGGGAGACTGGTGATATACGCAGTGCGGATGCAGTGAAACTGCTTGACGAGGCACGCAGCGCGGGTATAGCGGGGTCTTTGGATGGTGTACGCAATGCGGATATGTCGGACATGGCCGAACTCACCGATGATATGACAAAAGGGCTTAATGAAGACCTTTCAGATCTTTCGGACATGCTGGATACGCCGGATCTTTACAATATGTCGCCCGAGGATGTGAAGCTTCTGAAGCAGAAGCACCGTGCGAAGGAGCTGAAGGAGATGGCCGAAGCGGACGCGGAGTACCTGAAGGCGGTATTTGAAAAGCTGAACGAATCAATGCATACAGACGCCGCGGCGCAGGCAGCTGCGTCTATGGGCGGGGGCTCAGTCTCCGCAGGGCCAAACAGCGATCCGCTGGGTCTTATGGGCGCCCCCGGCGTGAATGTTGATGTGATGGTGTGAAGGGGCATATGAACACCTGAGAAATAGCATTTTCGCCTTGTTTATGCTATAATATCCTCACCGAGAAGGTTCCCTTTTGGGAGAACAGAGGGGGACTTCGCGGGACTTTCTCTGACTTGGAATA
>OMRF01000371.1 GCA_900313435.1 uncultured Lachnospiraceae bacterium
CATTGGAAACATCATCCGCCTCGATCAGCCGGTACGGCTCATCTACAGGTTCTATGCCGATATCGCAATTGACTTTTTCCTTCATGACATCCTTTGCCATGTTAAGAAAATGTCCCGGTTTAAATCCGCCGACCGAAACGGTCAGATCCGATCTGACGCAGCATTCTGCCATTCCTGTATCGGCATCAAGTCCGCTGTTTATATCAATGGATATTACATATGCACCCGAAGCGTTTATGGCTTCTATCACGCTTTTATAGTCATCCCTGACGGGGCCGGAAAAACCCGTTCCGAGCATACAGTCTACTATTGTCGCATATGTCGAAAGAGCTCCGGGATCGTTTACTATCGCGATACCTTTTTCCCTGCATTTATCACAGTAATATCTTCCGTCTTCGGAAAATCTGCCCGTTACAGGAAAAATATCACAGTCCATCCCTGCTTCTTCAAGGCATAATGCGAGCGCATAGCCGTCACCGCCGTTGTTCCCGCTCCCGCATACTATGAGGATCGGCGTCTTCCAAATGGCGCTGTCAAACGCTCCCTTTGCGGCGCGCATCATAAGCTCTCTGCCGCTCGTGCCAAGGCTTATCGTATGCGCATCGCTCTTTCTCATATTTTCAACAGACAATACAGGTTTCATTTATCCCCGTTCATGCAATAAAATAGGGCGGTGTATCCGCCCTATTTCATACCTATTGTAATCCGAGCCTCGCAGCATTCTGTGCGCCCATTTGGAACTGCATTTCCAAGACGGAGGCAAAATCTTTGGTCTGACCTATCGCGAGAGGATTGGTATTGCCTTCTTCCGTCAGTCCGCTAAAATCCGTCTTTGCTTCGAGCAGATCGTCTTCGATGGGACTTATCTTGTTCATGGAAGCTCTGTTAATGGTATTCGTGTTGTAAACATACGGCGTTGACATTGCCGCGCTTATTGCTCCAACCTGCATGATCTTTGCCTTTCTTATAGATCTTCCTCAATTGGTGTATCAATTATAGCACCATATGCCGGAACATACAATAGTGATTTTATGATTTTAAAGTGACAATGTGACAGTCATCAAAGCTTCCAAATGTCACGGTTATACTCCGCTATCGTCCTGTCTGATGAGAAGAATCCCGCCTGCGCGATGTTAACGAGCATCTTTTTGCCCCATGCGCTTCTGTCTTCATAATCGGCAAATGCCTTATCCTTTACCTCTATGTACTCTTCAAGATCAAGAAGGGTCATGAACCAGTCCTTATTCAGGAGTTCATTCTGAAGCCTCTCCAGGTTTTTCTTGTGGCCGACTGCCAGGACCTTTTTATCCGTGATAAAATCAACCGCTTCCTTTATGACCTTGCTCTTTTTGTAATAATCCTTGGAAACGTATGCGCTCTTTGCATACAGATCTATGACGGTATCCGAGTCCTTCCCGAACACGTATATATTGTCCCCTCCGACAAGATCGCATATCTCAACATTGGCGCCGTCCATTGTTCCGAGCGTCACCGCACCGTTGAGCATGAACTTCATGTTACCGGTTCCGGATGCTTCCTTTGACGCAAGAGATATCTGCTCGGATATATCGCACGCGGGGATGAGCTTCTCCGCATAAGTTACGTTATAGTTCTCGACCATGATGACCTTCATGCAGTCCGATACGTCCGGATCGTTATTGATCACTTCCATGAGGCACAGGAGCAGGTGAATGACATCCTGCGCTATGACATAAGCGGGTGCCGCTTTGGCTCCGAATATAAAAGTCATGGGACGCTTCGGCTTCTTTCCCGATTTGATCTCGAGATACTTGTGGATGATATAAAGCGCATTCATCTGCTGACGCTTGTACTCATGCATCCTCTTGATCTGAATGTCGAAAACGGAATCAACATCAAGCTCAACCTGCTCATGAGCTTTGATGTAGTCGCAAAGCTGCTGCTTTTTCTCTTTCTTTACCGCAAGTATCTTATCTATGAGATCGCTGTCGCCTACGTGGTCCATGAGCCGTGTAAGGTTTGATGCATCCTTCTTCCACGAATCTCCTATACACTCCGATATGACCTTCGCAAGTTCGGGATCGCACGACATCAGCCATCTTCTGAAAGTGATACCGTTTGTCTTGTTATTGAACTTCTCGGGATAGATCTTGTAGAAGTGGTTAAGTTCCGTATCCTTGAGGATCTGAGTATGTATGGCTGCAACGCCGTTAACCGAGAATCCGTAGTGGATATCTATATGAGCCATGTGAACGCGC
>OMRF01000069.1 GCA_900313435.1 uncultured Lachnospiraceae bacterium
CCACGCGATCAAGAGCGCCGGTCACCTTGTTTCCTGCGCGCTCTGCCTTTTGGCTCGCGCCGTCAAGGAAGGACGAAACAGGATTGTCGATCGTCGCCTCAACCTCGGAATAAAGGATCTGCCCGCTCTTCTCAAGTTCTTTCAAAAGATCATTCGGTGTGCAATTTGCCGGGAGAGTTCCTATATCAACACAGCCCGAGTCTCTCAGCACCTCGGAGACAAACTGGGAGCAAAAATAACGGTCATCATGCTGTTCTTCATTAGGGAGCGAGAGAAGCCTTTTGACAACAGCAGCTTGAGCGTAGGCATAGCGCTCTTTATGAGCGAGCATGTCATCGATCCTGTCACACAGTGCCTGATGGGCCTCCGGAGATACGGACACGATGTAGCGTGTCATCTCCCGGGGTTTCTTCTTAAGAGAGGTCCGGTACTCCTTTTTCATGCCTTTGAAATTGAAGCTGAAATAAAACTCGGCATCCTCCGAAAGTCCCAATGAGGCGTGGGTGAAGCCCCCGTTGTCCACAAAATATGTCACATGCGAAAAGAAGGTAAGGTCCCTTGAAAGGCATATCACTATCCTTCTGTCATCAGTCATGACAACTCCTTGATCAGTCCTAAATATTCTTTACGGAATTCAAAAACAGCTGAACTGCAAGCTCCTCAGGGAAATGTGAAAGGAGGCTTGACACCTTCTCGTAATCAGGCTCTTTCTTTGCGATACGGTAATATATTGAGCCGGCAAGCGCAGCGTTGCCCTGTTCCTTTTTGATCCTGTCAAGCCGTTTTATGACCTGCTTTATGTCACCGTCAAAAAGGGACGAGGCCTCGGGATATTTTTCTGCAGGACCCAGCTTTTCAAAGGCTTCTTTTACAAAATCCTTCATTTCCCAGATCTTTGTATGGTCGAGATTAAGTACATCCGCGGTGATCTCCGCGCCTCTGATGAAATAATCTTCCTTTCCGACTCCGCGTCCTCTCGCGTATTTACTGAACATGGAGAACAACCTGAAACGGTCGGTCTTTTGTTTTTTCTTTTTTTTCTGGACATTCAGTCCTATCGAAGCCTCTGCTTCCATGCAGCCCATGGAAAAATAATCCATAGCCGACTCAAAGTCCTTAAGCCCTTCAGGCTTGAAGTAATAGAGGAAGCCTTTGAATTTCCCGAAGGTACGCATGGTATCACGGTAACCCATCTCATTATTGTAGCGGATCTTCGCGGGATCAAAGGCGAGCACGGGACCTGTGTCCTCACTTGGCGTGATGTAGGTGGTATAAGGCCTTTCCGCGTAATTTTCGTGCTGGGGAGTGGTACGAAGATCGACGACTATGACATGCTCCGCTCCCATACGTATGGCAAGATCTATGGGGAGGTTGTCGTGATAGCAGCCGTCAATATAATAGTCCCCGTCTATCTGATGAAGAGGGAAGATAGGGAAGACCGAAGCAGAAGCAGTGACATAGTCTTGCATCTTTCCCTGAGGGATCTCGTCCTTTGAAAGCATGAAGGGCTTCCTGTCTTTCATCCTGACCGTGACAAGACCGTAATCTATGGGCGACTTTCGCATCTTATCTTCTTCTATCCAGGTGTTGATGAAATCCGCGAAGGGAGAATTATCAACCGCTCCGTTGATCAGCCTGTCATCTGTCTGTCCTCTTTTTCCTCCGAAGCCGGTGAAGAGAGAAGCGAGCTTTTTCCCAACAGAGGAACCGGTCTTTTCTGTAAGCATATCGGTCATTTTGAGATTGAGCCACATTTCCTCGGTCCGCTCATAGTTTCCGATACACATCATGGCTCCGTTTATTGATCCTATGGAGGTTCCCGTCACTATCTGATATTCGATCCCAAGCTCCCTGAACGCGCGCCAGGCGCCGAGTTCGTATGCGCCTCTTGTGCCGCCTCCGCTTAATACAACTGCTGTTTTCATATCTGACATCCTCTCCCTCTCAAGAAGTAAAGGCGCCTACAACAAGGCGGCCTCCCATAGTAATAATGTTTATCAGGACTACAAGGCCCACCGCGATGAAGGAAAAACCAGGGCTTAAGATCCCAAAGACACCAATAGCCACCATCAAGGCTCCGAATATCAAGTCAGCCATCGATCCGGGTGCCTGTACGCCAAGATCCTCCGTTGTCATGGCCTGACGGTAGATCACCGCTCCGATGATATCGAATACGCCTTGAACGGCAAGCCAGATGAAGAGTATGAGGAATACAAAACGTGCCGCGAAGAGACCTGATATGTCACTGAAGATAATGAGTACTCCGGCACCAAAGGCAACGAACGCACCGATCAGCGTCCAAATTGAGGCAGTCCCGGTCTTTTTTCTCTTTGAATAGGTCAGGATCTGTCCCAGCCCGTAGATCATGATCACGATACCGCATACATAGTAAAGTATCTCGGGAATGAAAAAAGA
Organism: uncultured Lachnospiraceae bacterium; assembly: GCA_900313435.1. GTDB lineage: Bacteria > Bacillota > Clostridia > Lachnospirales > Lachnospiraceae > RUG306. The sequence goes on from OMRF01000069.1 coordinate 2,416, forward strand.
GACTATCCCGAAGGCTATGATCGCGATACCCAGGATAAGCATAAGCAATCTTTTCATATCAAACCTCCACTCCCTGAGTTGTTAAATATCAATGTAAAAAAAGGATAAGTTATTTCCCAATATCCGTCAAGATGGCGCAAACAGAGGATTTGTCAGTTTTTTGTCAGCCTTATTTGCTATCTTAAAAAGACAATCTTTATCAATGAAAATGGATTGGTGAAGAAATACACAATTAAAGGAGGAAAAGAATGCAGGCAGTATTTTCGAAAGTCAAGCTCAGCGGAAAAAGCATTGCCGGGCTTGTGATTTTCGTACTGATCGCATCGGTCGCCCAGATGATGATCCCGACGCTTCTGGCGGGAATGATCGACACCGGTGTGTCCAGTAAGGATGAAAAGCTGATCATCAGCATCGCCATCGCCATGATCATCCTCTCCGTCGTCGTATTCATTACGAACGCACTTTCGGCAAGGATATCCGCGAAGGTGGCAACGAAATTCTCAGCTGATATCCGTGAAGAGATGTTCAGAAAGGTACAGGACTTCTCGGCGGCTGAGGTGGACAAGTTCGGGACTCCGTCCCTCATTACCAGAAGTACAACGGATGTTACGACCATCCAGACCTTCATGTCCATGGCACTCCGTTTCGGGATCCTCGCGCCCATGATGACGGCGGTAGGTCTCATCCTGTCGATCGTTACGGCAGGAGAGCTTTCGATCCTTCTTGCGATCGCGATCCCTGTACTCGTGATCGTGGCAGCAGCGCTCATCGTTGTAGCAAGCCGCCATTCGATCAGACTTCGTGGCATCATCGACAAGATCAATCAGCTCTTCCTTGAGAATCTCGAGGGTGTCCGCGTCATCCGCGCCTTCAACAAGCAGCAGCATGAGGTCGACAGATTCGAGGTTACAAACGATGAATCCGCTACCGTGTCCAAAAAGCAGTTCCGTGCTTCGGGCGCTCTCATCCCCGTAGTTACAATGCTTTTTGGTGTCACGAATGTCGTTCTCCTCGGTGTAGGTACCGGCTATGTAATGTATGCCGGAATGGAGGTCGGTGTACTTATCGCGGCTACTCAGTACATCAATATCATCCTTCTCGGGATAATAATGGTGACCTACGTTGTCTCCCTCTTCCCCGAAGCCTTTGCCTGCTTCAAGCGTGTAGGCGAGGTCTTTGAGACGGAGACCACCATCAAGGATCCCGAAAAGCCCGTTGAAAAGGGCACCTGCAAAGGTACTGTGGAATTTAAGGATGTCACATTCTCTTATCCCGGAGCTGATGAGCCTGTAGTCAAGGACATCAATTTCGTTTCAAAGCCCGGCGAGATGACAGCTATCATCGGACGCACAGGCTGCGGAAAGTCAAGCGTTGTGAAGCTTATCCCGAGACTCTATGATACCCTGTTTGGCGAGGTTCTCGTGGACGGCGTCAATGTAAAGGATTACAAGCTTTCTGACCTTCGTGACCTCATCGGTTATGTTCCGCAGAAGAACGTCCTCTTCACCGGCGATATCGCAAGCAATCTGAACTTCGGTAAGGAAGACGGAAGCGAGAAGGACTGGGAGGAAGCTGTACGTGTCGCCTGCGCGAAGGAATTCGTGGAGAAGAAGGATGGCGTTTATCATTCTGCCATCGCTCAGGGCGGTACAAACCTTTCCGGCGGCCAGCGTCAGCGTATGGCGATCGCCCGTGCTATCATGAAGAAGCCCGAGGTTTATATCTTCGACGACAGCTTCTCGGCTCTTGATATGAAGACAGACAAGGAGCTTCGCGCCAACCTGAAGGAGGCGATGGGAAATGACGCTACGATGATAGTAGTCGCCCAGCGTGTCGGCACCATCATTGATGCCACAAGGATCATAGTCCTTGACAACGGCAAGGCTGTCGGCATCGGAACCCACAAGGAACTTCTGAAGAACTGCCAGCTCTACAGAGAGATCGCGGAGATACAGCTTGGAAAGGAGGTAGTGGAAAATGAAATCAGGAGCGCTTAGTCGTCTTGCCCCCTACCTTGGAAAATTCAAAGGGCGTCTTACTCTTGCTATTATTACCGCAATAATAGGAACTATTTTCACCATACTCACACCCCGTATCATGGGTTATGCAACTACCATCCTCTTTGAAGGCGTCAAGGACAAGAAATGGCTTGATGCAGGTGCACCCGCCTTCACGCTGGGAGGATTTGCAGTCAACAAGGTTTATGCTATTATCCTCGTTCTTCTTGCAACCCTCATCCTTACGCTTCTTGCATGGGTATTCTCGATGATAGCGAACGCGACGCTTGCGGCTGTCAGCGCCGGTGTTGTCAAGCAGCTTCGTAAGGACATCCAGGCAAAGATGCACAGGATGAAGCTTGATTATTATGATACGAGGACAAACGGCGAGATCCTGTCAGTCATCACAAATGA
>OMRF01000186.1 GCA_900313435.1 uncultured Lachnospiraceae bacterium
AGCGGGGCGAGGATCGCTGTCCTTGAGAATTCAGATCCCAACAAGGTCTTTTATATAGGCTTTCGGACTCCAGTTTCTGATTCCACTGGAGTGCCTCATATCATTGAGCATTCCGTGCTCTGCGGCTCGAAGAAGTATCCCGTGAAGGACCCTTTCATAGAGCTTGCGAAGGGTTCGATCAACACATTTCTTAATGCGATGACCTATCCCGACAAGACGGTCTATCCGGTCGCCAGCACAAATGACACCGATTTCAAGAATCTCATGGATGTCTATATGGACGCTGTCCTTCATCCTGCGATCTATGAGCACGAAGAGATATTCCGCCAGGAGGGCTGGCACTATGAAATCCCTGATGAGAACAGTGACCTTACACTGAACGGCGTTGTTTACAACGAGATGAAGGGCGCCTTCTCATCTCCCGATGATGTGTTTTCGAGAGAGATAATGAGCTCCCTCTTCCCCGATACTACCTACCACTTTGAGTCAGGCGGTGATCCCGAGGTGATACCGAGCCTTTCCTATGAGGATTTCCTTGATTTCCACAGAAGATATTATCATCCGGTGAACTCCTATATCTATCTTTACGGGGATTGTGATATGGAGGAGAGGCTCTCATACCTTGACCGGGAATATCTCTCGAAATACGATAGGATAGAGCTTGATTCAACGGTCGCGCTTCAGACTCCCTTTAAGGAGATAAAAAGGGTTGAGAAGGATTATCCGATAGAGTCGGGGAGTGACACAAAGGAAAAGACTTATATTTCTCTCAATAAGGTGATAGGAGAGGGCGATACCATCTTCCATACCGCCTTTGAGATACTTGACCAGGTGCTTTTGAATTCTCCCGGCGCACCGCTTCGTATAGCGCTCTCACAAGCAGGAATAGCTACAGACATAATGGGCGGCTTTGATACCTCGACCCTTCAGCCTACATTTACGATAGAACTGAAGGGTTCTGACGAGAAGCACCTTGAAAAGTTTTTGTCGATAGTGCGTGACGTGCTTTCAGAGCAGATTGAAAAGGGAATAGACAAAAAGGCACTTACGGGGGCTCTTAATGTTTCTGAATTCAGGTTCAGGGAGGCGGACTTTGGCTCATATCCGAAAGGCCTTGTCTACGGTCTTTCAATGTTTGATACCTGGCTTTATGACGATATGAGACCCTTTGACCTTCTTCACGGTGTTTCGACATTCAAGGCCCTTCGTGAAAAGCTTGATACAGGCTATTTTGAGGAGCTTACGAAAAAGTATCTCCTTGACAATCTCCACGGCTCGATTCTTATCTTAAAACCGAAGCCCGGTCTTTCCGCGGAAAGGGAAAAGGCTCTTGCAAAGGAGCTTTCAAAGAAAAAGGAGGCCCTCAAAAAAGAGGAACTTCTTGCCATTTGCGATAATACGAAAAAGCTGAAGGAATACCAGTCCACGCCCGACTCCGAGGAGGCACTCCTTACTATTCCGATGCTAGAGAGGAAGGATCTGAAGAGACCTATAAGCCCCTTCAAGAATGAAGTATCTACGGAGAATGGCATTACTGTCGTATCCCATGACTATGTGACAAACGGGATACATTATCTTGAACTGTTGTTTGATATTACGGATATGAAGGCTGAGGCTCTCCCTTATCTTTCGTTTTTCTCGAAGACTCTCGGGCTTGTCGATACAAAAGACAGGAGCTATGCCGACCTTGCAAATGAGATCTACCTCCATACCGGCGGGATCGCCTGCGATACATCCTTCGTTACCTCCTATAAGGATGGTCTGACAAAGCTCTATTTCGCGGTTCGGGGAAAATTCTTCTACGAGGAGGGAAAGAACGCCTTTTCACTCCTTCAGGAGATAATGGAGCGCAGTGATTTTTCCGATACGGGAAGGCTCGAAGAACTTTTGAAGCAGGATTATGCCGGCCTTCAGGAGAGGTTTCTGACTGCGGGACATTCTGCTGCCGTATCAAGGGTTACATCTTATTTTTCAAAAAAGGGATTAAAGGCGGAGCTTATCGGAGGTGTCGACTATTATAATTTCGTAAAGGATCTCCTTTCCGATTACGGGAACAGGAAGGCTGCGCTTTCGGACAGACTCGAAGCCCTTAAGAAGGAGGTCTTTAGAAAGGACAATATCATCGTATCTTCCACCCTTGAGGTGGGAACAGATGACGGATTATCTTCCTTCCTTTCAGACCTTTCAAAGTTCCTTTCAGATGAAAGGCCCGACATGACAGATTCGGAACTTATCCCCGCTCGAAAGAACGAAGGCCTTTCCACGGCCGCTTCCGTCCAGTATGTCGCAAGAGGCGGGGATATCCTTCGTGACGGAGGAAAATATACAGGGGCCCTTGAGGTGCTTCGGACCGTCCTCTCACTTGATTATTTCTGGCAGAACATACGGGTCCTGGGTGGAGCCTACGGCTGCATGAGCGCCTTTGCCCGCTCCGGCGAGATGAGCTTTGTTTCCTACAGGGATCCTCATATTCAAAGGACGAACGGAGTGTTTGAAAAAACGGCTGATTTTATTGCAGACTTTGACGTGTCGGAACGTGATATGACAAAGTTTGTTATAGGCACCATCGGTCGCATCGATGTGCCGCGTACCCCTCTCGCTGAAGGACGGCGCTCTATGACGCACTATCTCTCGGGACTTTCGGATGAGGATATACAAAGAACAAGGGATGAGATCCTTGACGCAGAGCCTTCTGATATCAGGGCGCTTTCTCCTATGGTGAAAAAGGTCATGGACCAGGATTATCTTTGTGTCATAGGAAATGAGGAAAAGATCAAAGAAGAGGAAAAGCTTTTCATGAAGGTGGAGGCGCTTCTCTGATGGAAAAAAAGAGCGGTCTTGTTTCAGTGATAGGAAGGCCTAATGTGGGGAAATCCACGCTGATGAACATGATAGTCGAGCAAAAGGTCGCTATCACGTCAGACAAGCCCCAGACCACAAGAAACAGGATAAGGTGTATATATACAGATGAAGCCCGCGGGCAGATAGTCTTTTCCGACACCCCCGGAGTCCAGAAACCGAGGAATTCCCTGGGCCGTTATATGGAGGGTGTCACGGACCGCGCGGCGAAGGATTGCGACGTTATTCTTTGGATGATAGAGCCTGACCAATTCGTCGGCACGAAGGATTCCATGATAGCGTCAAAGCTTATCGATATCACGGTTCCCGTCATCCTTGTGATAAATAAGATCGACAGGATAAAAAAAGAGCAGATCCTCCCGGTGATAGAAGCCTACAAGGATCTTTTCCCGTTCAAAGCCATAATCCCCATATCCGCAAAGACCGGCGAGGGCGTTACGGAACTCATTGATGAACTTTTTGACGCGCTCCCATATGGAGAGATGTTCTTTCCGGATGACGAGATCACCGATCAGCCGATCCGACAGATAGTTGCCGAGATGATAAGGGAAAAGGCGCTGAAACTCCTTTCCGAAGAGATACCTCACGGGATAGCTGTCGTGATCGAGAGCTTCCGTGATAACGAAAATGACGGCATTACCGATATAGACGCACTCATATACTGCGAGAAGGAAAGCCACAAGGGGATCATCATAGGAAAGGGCGGCTCCATGATCAAGAAGATCGGTCATGACGCAAGACTTGATATCGAAAATCTCCTTGAAAACAAGGTCTTTTTGACCCTCAATGTAAAGGTGAAGAAGAACTGGAGACAGAGCGATATCCTTATCAAAAATTTCGGTTACAAGAAGGAGGACGAAGCCTGATTTGGAAGGAACTCTTGTCGTAAACGGGATGATAATAAGTTCCTCCGACACCGGAGAAAATGACAAGAGGATAGTTCTCCTTACAAGGGAGAGGGGAAGGATCACGGCATTCGCAAACGGTGCGAGAAGACCTACGAGCCACCTGCTTTCCGCAGTCAAGGTATTCTCCTATGGGGAGTTTGAGCTTTTTCCCGGAAGGAATTCAAATACACTGAAGAAGGCCGAGATATCCGAGTATTTTCCGCACCTTACCGAGGATCTTGACAGGATAATGGCGGCAAGCTTTTTTTCTGAGGTGGCGGATTTCTATTCTCTTGAAAACGCGGACGAGTCGGAGCGGCTGAAGCTTTTGTATCGTACCTTTCAGGCTCTTTCTTCCGGAAAGTTTTCGATCAGTCTCATAAAAAATATCTATCTTGTGCGCACAATGATATTAAACGGAGAGTACAAAAGCGCATTCTCGGAGCGCTTAAGCGATTCCGAGGCCGTCATGTCGGC
>OMRF01000048.1 GCA_900313435.1 uncultured Lachnospiraceae bacterium
ACCGATGATCTTAACGATGATCTCAGCTGTATCCCTGTCATTCAAAACGCTTATCATAAAGAACCTCCACGTATCTTGAAATTATACCGGGAGGATATCAAACAGTGAGTACATTATTTTGTACATTATGGAAAAAAAATGGACCCCCGGGACTGTCCCGGGGGTCCAAATGGGTGTCGGGGGTTCAAATGGGTTTCGGAGGTCCAAAACGTTTATGAGATCTTCCTGAAAGCGTCCGCCCAGGAATCCCTGTCTGACCCGTTCATAGCAAAATCTTTTTCGATCAGTTTCAGATAATACTCCATTTTCGCCTTCATGTGCGGACACTTATAAAGGCCTTCGGCAATCTCGTAATTCCAAATCCTGTAAACGACGAGGTTCTCGAGCATCGTTGCGCGGTCCTCATATGCGTTTACCTTGGAATAGCAGTAGTAAAACCAGATATCGTCATTTGAATTATCGGTATTATGACCAACATAATGATCGGTCGTATAGCAATATTTCGGGTCCTTTTTGCCGGCCAGGGAGTCCCCGTAAGAATTATCGTAAGCAAATCCCTCCGGGTTAAGTTTGGACCAATCGTCCTCGTTTATAATGCCGTCATAGTGAAGCTTGAAATCAATGATATGCGTAAGTTCGTGAAGCACCGTCGGCACGTTAACTACGCCCTGTTCGAGGACTTCGATCGTAAGATAGAGTTCTTCGTCGCTGTCGCTGGTAAAGGCAGGAACTCCACCCCTGTCGACTCCGTCTATGGTGATGGGACCGGTCAGATACATCTTCAGTATCTTGTGCTTTCCGTACGGAAGCTGCTTTATGAATCCCTTGGGAAGGGCGTTTAACCCTTCATCTATATCCTTGAGCGCAGCGGCAATCTCATTATCATTGGTGTTCGGCTTGGCTCTCAAAGTCTCGTTCTCGTCCTTGAATTCAGTCCTGATATCATTGCCGTAAACGATGTCGATCCCGTATTTGTTCTCCATTTTCGAGACTATCTGTTCTAAGGAATCCCCGTCTTTCAGGTCATATTTTGAAAGGTCCTCCACAAGATTAAGCGGCTTTGCCGTCGTGGGTTCTGCTGAACTTCCGGAAGATATCTGCGTCGTGGGTTCTGCCGTAGTTTCAGCAGATGTCTGCGAAATCTCCCCGGCTGTCCCGGACTTTTCAGTCTGCTGAACCTGATTGCTGCAGGAAGTCAGCAGGACGCTCATTAATGCGGCAGCTGCCACTGCCATTGTCTTGAACTTATTATTATGCATAATTCCCCCTTTAATTTTGGACCCCGGGGACAGTCCCGGGGGTCCATTTTCCGCTACTCTATAGACTTGATCTCTTCCTCCAGATCCTGCTTAAGAGAATATGTGTCGAAAGCCGGGTTTTTGGGGAGATTAATATATATGTTGTTGATCTTATCTATTTCTGCGGTTCCTTCTTTAAGAATTACATCGAAGACATGACCACCCTTTGTTCTGTCTTCTGACAGGAAATGTATATGCCATCCCGGCATATTGATCCCATCCATATAATCAGGGAAATATACCCCAACCATAGTTCCTCTGATATTCTCGAACTTAAATTCCCTTTGATTGTGGCTGAGCATTTCTTTCAATGTGATATGATGCGACTTATACGGTGCTTCGGATCTTGCATCGATCATTTCAAATTCACCGGCGATCCTCACGATATGCATACTGTTGAGACCGAACACTTCTTCAATCTTATTTGTGAGTTGTGTCCTGATCTCTTCTATATTTTTCATGTCCTTAAGCTCGAGCAGCTGCTTGCCGTAGTGCTTGGAAACTGCGCAAAAAGGAATTCCCGTATCGGGAGAAACAATTGTGACATCACCGTTTTCGTCGGCTCTGTAACAATGTCCGTCAAGAACGATCAATTCACCATCCACACCTTCAAATGTCCCAAGCCCGGTGTCTCCTTCCTTAAGAACTTCTTCCGCAGTGACTACGGCTTCGTTATAGCCCAGGGCAAGGGCTTGGAGCGTTGATACCTGATACATTTTATTATCCAAAATGATTACTCCCTTATTTATAAAACTTAACCATTTCCTTCAGCTCTTTTTTATATCTGTCCACGACATCCTCAGGACCCTTGATCTTAACCTTCGGTCCCAGCGCAAATATCCATCCAAGGAACTGATCGCTCAATGCGACATCCACGCTGGTCTGTGACCAGCCCTTCTTTTTTGCGGGATGTATGGAAATATCCCTTCCGAACCGGTCGATAAATACCCCAACCATTTCATTATCGAAGGCAATCGTCACCCTTGTCGTTTTGCCGCCGAACATCCCAAAGCTCATCTTGGCGTATTTTGCCAGATTGAATTCCTTGAACTCCTCTTTACCTTCACGCATCTCATCGAGTACCTCGATGCTCTTGAGCTTATCCACGCGGAAGTGCTTGATGCGGCCTGCTTCCTCATCAAATGCGATCAGATAATAATTCTCATCATCCCAGGTCAGTGCCCAGGGGCTTACGGAATATAAGCTGTCCTTGCGGCGCACCATCTTCTTTTCCTCATTCCACTTCATGTACTCGAAGCGGATCTTCTTATTTTCGGCGATGGCACGGTGAACATCATCAACGAAATAGTATATACTCTCGTTCATGGTCTTAACCCTGCCCTGAACCACCACCTGGCGTTTCAGCTGTGCCGCCTCATATTGGCTGGCCATACCGGTAAGTTTCCTGATCAGCTCATCAGACTTCTTTTCCGTAATAAACCTGGAAGACTGGATCGCATCCACCAAAAGCTTCAGCTCCGCTATCTCAAACTGCTTACGGCCAACGTGGTAATAATAATTACGTCCGACTTTCTCGCCCACCACATCCACACCGAGAACACGAAGTGCCTCCAGATCGTCATACAGGCTCTTCCGATCAGCAGTCACCCCATAAGCCTCAAGGGCGCTTTTGATCTCCGGCATAGTGATCATATGCTCATCATCGGTCTTCTCAAGCATAATGCGGCTCAGATAGTACAATTTGAATTTCTGATTTGTTCCCTTGGGCATAATGAAATCCTCCTTATGGTAATGACGAGATTGTACCCATTTTACCATAAAAGAGGATTTTTTATCAAATCGGGGGAAATTTATTGTACTTCTTTTACGCGACGCCCAACTCCCTGAGACGCTCTCTTGCCTTAGCACAATCTTCATCTTCGCCGTATTCTTCCTCGTACCCAAGGCCGCACTCAACTGCCTTTTTATAAAGCTCTATTGCCCTCTCTCTGTCCTGCCCGACAGCGAGCCCTTCATCATAAAGCCTGCCAAGATAATATAATCCACAAGCATTGCAAACCTCGTCCTGAACAAGGTGCTCATAAGCTTTGTCATACTCTCCGAGATCATAGTGGAGTTTCCCAAGGCATTCATGGCCGTATCCCTCACCAAGATCAGCTGCCGCCTGGTAATACTTTATTGCATACAAAAGATTTTGCTCATTATCCTCCAAACGCTTTTCCCAGTAACTTCCAGCAAATATCAACGTCCAGGGCTCTATATCTGCCTTCCGGTCGTAAGCCATTCCAAAATACTTCCCGGCTTTTTCGTAACTCTCATTTACATATTCGCCATCGAAGTACATCTGCGCCAGTGCATACATCGCCTCGCCGTCATCTTCGGAAAGTGCTGCCTCAAGATAGCATTGGTATGCCTTCTCGATATTTCCGCGGTCCTCGTATTTTTTTGCGATCTCGCAAAGTACGCTGTTATTCATGGCTTTGCTCCTTAGAAATCTACCAGATAAATGCTGATGCTTATCTTTCGAAATGATCCCTTCGGCTCGTAATCCTTGACTTTCGCTGTCAGATACTTGCCGGCATCCATTAGTCTTGCAAAGACGATATTATCCTTTTCCGGAATGTATCCGAGTTTGCGCTTCTTTTCGTCCAGTACAAGGATGGCATTCTCGTCAAAGCGGTTCTCCGGCTCGCGCAAAAGAGTGAGCTTTGTCCCTTCTTTGACATCATCGAAGACCGTCTCGTCCTTGATATGCGTCGTGCCCGCCACATAGGAATCGAACAGCAGGATCTCATGACTCAGCGGCTTGATCAGCTCCCCGAGGGGATTGTCGCTCACCAGCGACACCATATTATTTTTTCCGATCGTCAGTTCATTTGCCATACCAGAGTAACGCCTCCCCCGCGAAGCATTTCATCCAATGCTTTGGTCAAGCTCTCCAGATACTGCTCATAATCATCATGCTCTGCCTGAAGCTGCTCTTTATACGCCTGCTTCTTCTCCTCATCACAGAGAAGCTCTTTGTAGCTATACGGCTCTGTGGAAAGAATCTCGTTGATCTGATTCTCAACGCGCTCGATCCGGGTCTCGATATCGTCAAGATTCAGTTCAAAGCTGTCATCTCCCAGCTCATCCATCGCCCTGTGGACCAAAACCTCCAGATCATCCAGCTCATCCGCATCGCTCCTCTGATAAGCCGCTGCGATCCTCGTCCAGAGCTCCATAAGCTCTTCATTCTCTGCAGTCTTTTTGTTGATATCCGGATGAAGAAGCCTGGTCAGCCTGCGATAGGTCTTTTTTGCACGGTAGAGTCTGTATGCGCTGATAGTTCCTGCGTTCTTTGCTTTCTCATTATCGTTGATCATCTCCTTAAGTTGTGTGTAGTAGAGAGTCATCTCCTTATCGATCTCCGACTGCATACGGGTCGTATCTATGGGAAGGCCTCTGTTCATCCTTCTGCGGCAATAGCTTACGGTCTTTTTCTTCTTAATGCACTCGACCTTCAGCTCGAAATTGGCAGTGATCAGATCGCCGAATTCCTGTGTGTAGGCGGTCATTAAGGAACCAGACTCCCTTAAAAGCCGATCTCTCTTCAGAAGAAGCTCCTCATATTCCTTGCGCCTTACTTCGCTGTTCTCCATCACCATTAAAGAATTTTTCGCTTTGCTCATCACGCACCTCCTCGTTTCCTTTGATGAGCAAAGTGTAACTCTCAACGTGTCCAATAAAAACGGCTCGATTGAAAATGGACCCCCGGGACTGTCCCGGGGGTCCAAAAAAGCGGATAACTATTCAGAAAGGATCAGTGAGGCAACCCGCCTAGCCCG
>OMRF01000088.1 GCA_900313435.1 uncultured Lachnospiraceae bacterium
CTCGAAGCCGTTCTTCAACTCATCATTCACTCCGTTCAGGTCATCGATAGCCGACTGAACGCTTCCTACAGAGTCTATGATCTTGTCGAAGCTTTCGGATGTTTCCTGTACGGATATGTTCTGTCTCTCGACACAATCCTTAACGACACCCATCTGGGAATCGGCCTCGCCCATATTTCTCTGAAGTTCATATAGGACATCATTGATCCCTTGAACCGACTGTGCCGACTGATCAGCAAGCTTTCTGATCTCGTCAGCCACAACCGAAAAGCCTCTTCCGGCCTCTCCGGCCCTGGCCGCCTCTATTGAAGCATTGAGGGAAAGAAGGTTCGTCTGCTGGGCCACATCCTCAATAAATGCTGAGGCAGTACCTATCTTCTTCGAGGATTCGCTGATGGTATTCATTACCGAAAGCACCTTTTCGAAGGCTGCCATGCTTTCCGCAGTGATGCTGGTGAGCGTTCCGACCTTTTCCTTTCCCTGAGCGGTAACGGCAGAGATCTCGCCGCTTGTATCCTCAAGGATGCTGGTGCTTCTCATGGAGGATTCCATCGCGGCGGAAAGACTCTTCATACCGTCCGAAATGACAGATACATCCTCTGCCTGCTTGGAAACAACGGTAGCCATCTCTGATGCCGCCGTATTGATGTTGTCTATGTTCGCGGTAGCCTCCCTTGTATTCTGTCCCATGACATCAACAGAACCGACAAGACCTGAGGAGGTATCGTTCAGGACACCCATTATCTGCTTAAGCTTGTTCTGGACGACGATGAACTCGCGCTTCATCTTTCCGATCTCGTCGTCTGACTTTATGGGCTTCACTGCAAATGAAAGATCGTTTTCGGAAAGCCTGTTCAGATAACCGGTGACCTCCCTTATCCTCTTCACAAGCTTTGAGGATATGAGAAGAGCCAGAATGATCAGAACGACAGTGACTGCCACAAAGGAGATCGTGATGATAATGGTCTTCGTGCGGATGCTTTTGCTGAAGGCCGCAGACTGGCTGTCAGCCCACTGTGTGGAGAGCGTGCTCAGCTTGTCTATGGATTTTGCCACAAAGGTATAATTATTCAGTGAATCCGTAAAGCCCTTCGAAGGCGTCTCCGGATCATATTTTGTAGTCCATTCGGTAAAATCAGCCTCGAAATCCGAGAAGAGCTCGGAAAATGTAGTACCACCCTCTGTGGTGATCGCAGCAAGGGAAGGTTCAGAGTTCATCAGAGCCCTTACTATTTCCATCTGGGCTTCAACATTTGCAAGTTTCTCTGTATACTGCTGCTTGTAGCCGCTGAGACCGCTGGGATTGTTCTCCCTTATGAAGTGGTTCATGGTCGCCACGGCAGTCTCCATTTCAGAGCAGGATGAACGCGCTGAAGAAAGCGCCTGAAGAAGAGTGCTCTCCTTGTCTGCGTACAAGGTCCTTGTCTGATTGTAGACATTGAGCTGTGCCCAGGTCTGATAGACTGCCAGCACAAAGATCATAAGTACGAGAGGAAATACAATAGCAAGAAGCTTCCCCCTGATGCTCAGACTTTTCATTGAAAAATAACCCCCTTGAAAAAAAACCTTGAGTAAAAATCTGACTTAGTCGAAAACGATTAAGCTTCGTCAGCCTTGTTATTTTATCACAAAATTATCTCTCATACAATTAAAGCTTTGTGCATTATAGTAAACGACATAGGCGTATGCCTAATGTCGTTTACTGCGCCGGATTTTGGCCGCTGAAAGCGGCATTTTTCCTTACAAAATCCGTGCGCATCTTCGCGGAGCGAATATAGTAAACGGCAGATTTATCTGACGTTTACTATATTACCCTTTATTGGAACGTCTCCAGATGCCCATCTTTTCAGCTTCCTTGATGAGGGAGTCCCTGAAATCGGGATGTGAGAGCTCTATGAGAGCCTCTGCTCTCTGCCATGTAGAAAGACCCTTAAGATTCCTTATACCGTACTCCGTAACCACATACATCGTGTTCGCCCTCGTATCGGTGACGATGGAACCCTGGGAAAGCGTCGGGAGGATGCGGCTCTGAAGGGATCCGTCCTTTCCCGTAAAGGTGGAGGAGAGGCAGATGAAGCTCTTCCCGCCCTTTGAAAGATAGGCTCCTATCACGAAATCAAGCTGTCCGCCCGCTCCACTGATATGCTTCGTTCCCGCGGATTCAGCATTCACCTGTCCATAGAGATCAACGTTTACGGCATTATTTATTGAAATGAAATTGTCTATCGCTGAGACCGTCGCCGCTGAATTTGTATAATCAACGGGAGCCGCCATGCAGGCGGGATTGTCATTCAGATAATCATACATATTCTGTGAACCGCTGGCGAAGGCATAGACCTGACGCCCTCTGTCGAGTGTCTTCTTCTTTCCCGTGATCTTACCGGCCTTTGCAAGCTCAACAAAGGCATCCACATACATCTCAGTATGAACTCCAAGATCCTTAAGGTCAGACTCGGCTATCATCTTCCCGACTGCGTTCGGCATACCGCCAATGCCAAGCTGAAGGCAGGCGCCGTTTGGAATCTCATCGACTATGAGTGAAGCCACCTTCCTGTCAACCTCTGTTGCTTCGCCGGAAGCAGGGAGCGTGCATACGGCCGGATTCTCGCCCTCAACCACATAGTCCACTTCACTGATGTGGACCTCTGTCTCATAGCCTCCGAGGCAGCGGGGCATGTTCTTGTTTACCTCGACTATCACGATGTCCGCACATTCCACAGCGGCATGAAGGTGCGAGGCGCTGACTCCGAAATTGAAGTAGCCGCCGTTGTCCATCGGTGAAACCTGAAAGACGGACACATTAAGATGCTTTATGTTTTCCCTGTAATAACGGGGAAGCTC
>OMRF01000050.1 GCA_900313435.1 uncultured Lachnospiraceae bacterium
ATCTGAACATAGCCGTAGTAATGAAGGGCTGCGAGACGGACGTTGTCAAAAAAGCTCTCAACGCTGTTTTTGCGGCGCATGAAGCCTTTCATTCATATTATGGCGAGGAGAACGGGATTCCTGTAAGAATACTCACGGACACACTTCCGGTGATCGAGGAAAAGGCCGCCGGTTCAGAGGAAGAAGTAAAGTCTGTCGTAGATGATTATGCTGTTCCCTTTGATCTGAACGAGGATATTCCTGTCCGCCCTGCCCTCTACACTCTGCCCGATGGTTCTTTGATACTGCACCTTGCGATCCACCACATCGCCTTTGACGGCGGTTCTGCTTCAACCTTTGCCAATGAGCTGTTTGAGGCGCTCAGGGGCAAGCTTCCGAAGGCAGATCAAGTGGATCTTTCAGATCTTTTTGATAAGAAGACTGACAAGGAAAGCGGCCTTGCCTTCTATAAAGAGCTTTTCAAGGACGGTGTTCCGGTAAATGAAATGCCATTGAAGGGCAAGCGGCCAAAGGTTCACCCTGTTTCTGACAGAGAGATTGATTTTCATCTCAGCAAAAAAGCTCTTGATGATATTGGAAAGACTTCACGCAAATACGGCGCTACAGAATTTGAGCTGCTGTTTTCGGCTATAGCGATGACGCTTGGAAAATATACGGCCAGTGAGGATGTGATACTTGGCATCCCTACCAATATGCGTCCCTCGGGAGCGGAGAACGTCATAGGAATGTTCGTCAATACCGCGCCCGTCCGCATCAGCGTACAAAGAAACAGCGATACGGAGTCCTATATGGCTTCAGTCGTTGAGGCAGTCCGGTCTGCTACCTACGGCGCATCACTGCCCTTTGAGGATGTTGTGGCAGCGTTCGTCAAACAGCGCGACGAGAGCCGAAATCCCATCTTCGACGTGAGCGTCAACTATATGTGGAAGCCGGCAGAATGCCAGAAGGACGGGCTTTCACTCGAACTCTATTCACCGCTGCAGAAGATGAGCCGTGATATCGGGATCGTAATGCGAAGGGAAGAAGACGAGCTCTGCGTTTTCGTACAGTATTCCTCGCTTCTCTTTGAAGACGAGGTAATAGAAAATTTCGTTTCACAGTTTAAGAACACCATAGCTCTTCTCATAAAGGGCGCTGCCACCGTGCGTGAGGCAATGGCGCTGCCCGAAAGCCAGCTTGAAAAGCTGAAAGTATTAAGCTCAGAAGGCACAAGCGAAGTGCCTGAAAAACTTCTTCATAAGCTCTTTGAAATGAGAGCCTCGGAAGCGCCCGACCGCACCGCGCTTATCTCAAAGGACGGCACCTTCACATACAAAGAGCTTAATGAAAAAGCGAATATAGTAGCGCACAAGCTTATCGACCGAGGCATCAAAACAGGTGACAGCATTGCCCTTCTTTTGCCGAGAACCTCCGCCTTCCTGATCTGTATGTTCGGCGTAAACAAGGCCGGCGCGGCATTCATTCCCTGCGACCCGCAGTACCCAGCCGACAGGATCAGCCACATCATCACGGACTCGGAAGCCTCCTTCATAATCACAACAAATGACAAGCTTGGCGACTACAACAAAGAAACGGCTATCGACGTTTCGGAGCTGCTGACAGACGGCAATACCGAAAATCCCTATGTCGCCCTTGATCCTTCCGCACTTTCATATATGATCTATACCTCGGGCTCCACCGGAAAGCCGAAGGGAGTAATGCTCACCCACGAGGGGATCACGAACTACCTGTATCCGCATCAGGCAAACCGGCATGTTTACGCGGTGAAAAATGAGGTTGAGGCCTATCTTTCCGTCACCACAGTATCCTTTGACATGTCCTTCAAGGAGCATGCCGTGACGCTGTGCAACGGCAAGACCCTTGTGTTCGCAGGCGATGATCAGATGAACGATCCGAGAGAGCTTGCAAGGCTCATGGAGGAGCACAAGGTCGATTGCATCAACGCCACCCCCTCCCGTCTGGCACAATATATGGAATATAAGCCCTTTGCAGAGGCACTCAAAAACTGCAAGGTCATAATGTCGGGCGGAGAGGCTTATCCTCTCTCGCTGCGTGACAATATCAAGACATGCGCGCCGGACGCGAAGATCATCAATACCTACGGTCCCACAGAGATCACGGTCTCCTGCAACGCGGCTCTTCTTAATGACGCAGAATACATCTCTGTAGGCAGACCTCTTCTCAATTATAAGGAATACATCGTCGACAGATTCGGCGACCTCGCGCCCTACGGCGTGATCGGCGAGCTTTTTATCGGCGGTGCCGGCGTCGCCAGAGGCTACAAAAATCTCGATGAGATGACGGCGGAAAAGTTCATCGAGTTCAACGGTGAAAGAGTTTATAAGTCCGGAGATTATTCCAAGTGGGACAAGAACGGAAACGTGATCATCCTGGGCAGGCTGGACAATCAGGTCAAGCTTCGCGGACTTCGAATCCAGCTCGGTGAGATCGAGGGGCTTATGGAAGCCCAGCCCCATATCAAAAAGGCGACTGTCGTCATCCGCAAGCTGAACGGTCAGGACAACCTCTGCGCGTACTTTACAGCCGATACCGAGATCAACGTTGAGGCTTTAAGAGACGAGCTCAAAAAGACTCTCACGCACTATATGGTGCCTACGGCATACCTTCAGATGAACGAGATGCCCATGACCGACAACGGCAAGACGAACATCCGTCTCCTTCCGGATCCTGTTCCGGTCACGCTGGCTGAGTACGTTGCTCCGCAAAATGACGCAGAGAAATTCTTCTGCGAAGCCTTCAAAAAGGCGCTTGGGCTTGAGCGGGTCGGTGCGCTGGACAACTTCTTTGAGATCGGAGGCACCTCGCTTATCGTCACTTCTGTAGTGCTTGAGGCGTCCGAAAAAGGCTATCCTATCACCTATGGCGACATCTTCAAGTACAGCACTCCCCGCTCTCTTTCCGAGCTTTTCAGCAAGGATACGCCTATAAAGACCAGTTCTCTGTATGACTTTGAAAGCTATGACTACACAAAGATCAACGAATTACTTTCGCACAATACTCTTGACGCCTTCCTCTCCGGGGAGCAACGTCCTCTTGGCAATGTTCTCATCACCGGCGTCACCGGCTACATGGGCGCGCACCTTCTGGCAGAATATCTGACAGAGGAAAAGGGCACCGCCTATTGCATGATCCGGAAGGGGCGCTACAAAACCGCCCGTGACAGGATGAAGAGTATGATGTTCTATTACTTTGGGGACAGGTTTGACGAGGATTTTGAGAACCGCGTTCAGGTAATGGATGGCGATGTTACTGATTACAAATGGTTCGAACAGTTTGAGAATATTTCGGTGGACACGGTATTCAACTGTGCCGCGAACGTCAAGCACTTTTCAAGCGGAACCGATATTGAGGATATCAATGTCGGCGGCGCGGTCAACTGTGTGAAGCTGTGCGAAAAAACAGGCGCAAGACTGATCCAGTTCTCAACCATTTCCGTGGCGGGAACTACGGACGATATTTCAAAGCTCGAAAAACAGTCGCTTGACGAAAGAGCCCTGTATTTCGGACAAACTCTTGACAACAAATATACAAGCTCAAAGCTGATGGGTGAGAGGATGGTGCTGGAGGCTGCCGCAGAGAAAGGACTTGATGCGAAGATCATCCGCGTCGGAACTCTTGCTGCCCGCGAAAGCGACGGAGAATTCCAGATCAACTTCCTCACAAACAACTTTATGGGAAGGCTTCGCTCTTACGTGATCCTTGGATGCTTCCCTTACGATCTGCTTGACAGTCAGGTCTGCATGGGACCGATAGATACCTCCTGCCGCGCTTTCCTGCGGCTTTCGCGCACGCCGAAGGAATGCTGCGTATTCAACGCTGTCAACAATCACACCATGCCATTGGGAGATATCATCCGTCAAATGAACTATATGGGGCTGAATATCCGTATGGTTGAGTATGAGGAGTTCTCTAAAGCTCTTACCGAAGCGCAGAAGGATCCTGACAAGGCGGCGATCCTTTCGAGCATGACCGCCTATATGAACACCGCTCATGGACAGAAGGTGACCTCTCTGCCGTTTGACTCGAAATTCACAACCCAGGTTCTCGCGCGGACGGGCTTCTTCTGGAATCTGAACAGCGAGAAATATGTAATGAGCTTCATCAACGCGCTGGAGGGCTTCCAGTTCTTTGACAAAGACAATCTGAACAGATAAAACCAGGCCTTGGACAGACTGTTGTCAACCAGGCTTATGTTGCAGTATTGAGAGCTTTTCATCAATTTTATAATGCAAAAAGCCAAAAAAGTATTATAATTTCAGTGGATGTTTAATATTCCGATCTTGCGGAGGTCTTCATGAAAAATATGAGGGTTCCTATCAGGACCAGGATGCTTCGGATGATGCTCATCCCCGCCATAAGCGCAATAGCCACGGCAACGCTCATAAGTCTTGTCTGCATGATAAGGATGGCGTCTCAAAGCGAAAGAGCGCTTTCAACACAGCTGGAGAGAAATCTGGAGAATCTCGCAGCGAGTAAGGCTGAAGTCGCCGACGCGAAATTCGCCCATTACTCCGCATACATAGACTTCATCTGCGACTATATCAACGATATGTATCCAAACCGGGACTTTCTCATCTCTATAGGACGTGAATTCGATTATCCCAGGGCAACCACGGGTCGTAACGAATATGCGATGACCATAGGAGTCCGGACTGAGGAATATGACCTTTCCGATCCTGTCATCAAAGATGAAAACCGTTTCTTCAGCAATCTGGAAAAGGTACTGGAGCCTATAGTCAAAAAAAATGACGGTCTGATCTCCACCTCATATCTTGGCACCGAGACCAACATCCTCGTCAGCTATGACAAATACTCTTATCTCTCACCGATTCCGGAAGGCGGAAAGCTGACCTATGATTATTTTGAATCCGAATGGTATCAAAAAGGGCAGCAGACTGACGATCTCTTCCTCACCGGTCTGTATATAGATTCCCAGGGGCGCGGACTTACCATCACGATAGGAAAAGCGTTTCATGATGCGAAAGGTAATTTTGCCGGGGTCTGCGCCGCGGACTTTGACATCACGGGGCTCTATGACGAGATCATCGCTATGGACATAGGAGAAGGTGCCTACTCCTTTACGATAGATGAAGAGGGGGAAGTTATCTCTCCCGAAGGTTCGGGTACAAGCGCCGAAGAAGTTACGGGGTTAAGCGAAGACCAGATTGAAACCATACTTTCGGAAAAGAGCGGGATCATAAATGCAAATGATCAGATATTTGCCTATTCCACCATCGAGACCACGGGCTGGAAGCTCTGCGTCTGCGTTCCAAAATCGATGATCTTAAACAGCGTAAAAGACACAAGAGATTCCATCAATATCGCGATCCTGGTCTTTGTGATAGCAGCCATCCTTATCATTTTGATCGTCCTCATCCTTTCAAGGAGGACAGTAAAGGCCATCACGGCACCGATCGAGCGTCTTGGCTCTGACATGAAGCAGATCTCGGACGGCGACCTTGAACACAGAGCAGCGATAATCGGAAATGATGAGATCTCCGATACCGCAGGCCACCTCAATGAAATGGTGGAGCGCCTCGTCAGGACAAAGAACGCCCTCTCCGCCTCACGCTTCCAGGCCGAGGAAATGGCAGCCCTTGCGAACAAGGATGCCCTTACCGGGATCAGGAACAAGACAGCCTACGATAAGGAACTCGCAGCCCTTGACAGAACTCTGGCTGAAGGTAGTTTTGATTTCGGGATTGCCATGATCGACCTGAACGATCTTAAGCACACAAATGACACCTATGGTCATGACAAGGGCAACGTATCCATCGTCAATCTCTGCAGAGTGGTCTGCACCGTATTCAAGCATTCTCCCGTGTTCAGGGTCGGCGGCGATGAATTCGTGGCGATACTTAAAGGGCATGATCTCGAGCATCGCGAAGAACTGAGGGATCAATTCAAGAATGAGCTTGCTGCCCTCCATGATGATAATAATCTTCAGCCCTGGGAGCGCATTTCAGCTGCCATAGGCATAGGACTCTATGACGCAAGTACTGACAAGACAGCTGCCGATGTGTTCAAGAAGGCAGATGATCTGATGTATGAGGATAAGAAGAAAATGAAGGAAAAAGCGTAAAGATTCTATAAAGACGCGAAAGAGGCGGGACCGCTGACTGCGCAGGCCCGCCTCAATCCTTAAATGAAAGGTTTTGCATATTATCACTCCTTTCTGTGATCTGCCTTTCACTTATTATTTCGGATGATAACGAGAAAAAATTAAGGGAGTTATTGTATTTTTCAGTTCTTTCCCAAGGTTCTTATAAGGTATCCGAGAGTCGCTTCCGCCCAGGGATACTGCTCCATATATCTGCCATCAAAAGCCTTTACGGCATCAGGATCCCCGTCAAGTGCACGAAAATAATCACAATCTATCTTTGACGGATCAACGCAATACCCGCCTCCGCTGGTCAGGATGACATCATCAACTCCATATTCCAAAAGTGCGCTTCTCAAGCTCTTGAAAGCCTGATAGATTATATTTTTTCCTCTTACAGGATCGGTATCCTCCGAAAGAAGTCCTATGGCGAGGCTCGGTACGGAGACCACATGCCCCCTTCTGTCGATCAGGAAAGCAAAAAGCTCCTTTGCCCTTTTTCTTGAAAAGGCCATGGTTTTTCCCTCAATGAAAACATCAAACTCTCCAAAGCATGACACCTGAAGCTTTTTCTTCGATCGCTTTTTCAGGATGTGGCTGATCTCATCATAAACCTCCTGCGCCCGTACAGGCTTCATGAGATAACCGGCATCGATATGCATCTTTATGGCATCAAGAGCATAGCTTTCATAGCCGGTACAGAATACTATAGAGATCAAAGGGTGAAGCGAAATCAGTTCCTTCGCGAGGGTGATCCCGTCCATCTCGTGAAGTTTGATATCGAGAAAAGCCACATCGACCTTGTTGCTCTTCGCGAACTCAAGGGCCTCGTATTCGTCATCAAAGGCGGCCGTCTCAGTGATCTCAGGCACGCTTTGGACCGCGCGGGAAAGCGAGTTCAAAAGCCTCTTTTCATCATCTACGAGCAGTGCTACCATTATGTCTCCTCCCCTGTCTCATATTTTTCCTTCGGAATAGTGATAAGGCATACCGTTCCCTTACCGGGCTCGCTCTTTATCGCAAGAGTCCCGCCGCACATCAATTCAAGCCGTTTTTTTGTATTCTGAAGCCCTATACCGTGACGGAGATCCTTCCCTTCCTTTTCAGGCGAAGGAATGGCTTTGGTATCAAAACCCACCCCGTCGTCCTCCACCGTCACAGCAAAGTCATACTCCCTTTCCTCCGACATTATTGTTATCAGCCCCTTACTCTTTCTCCTTGAGCATATCCCGTGCTTGATGGAATTCTCGATGACAGGCTGGAGCGTCATTGCGGGAATCATGAAGTCACGCGCCTTAAGGTCATATTTTACGTCAATATCAGGAAAGCGCTTTTGTTCTATCATGACATAATTCCTTACATGCTTCATCTCCTCCGAAAATAACAGCATGGGCTGTCTTTCAACATCGGAGAAATTGTCCCTGAGATAATCGGAGAACAGATATATGAGTTCCTCTGCTTCCTTAGGGTCGGTATTGCACATATCTGCTATGGTACCCAGGGTATTATAAACTAAATGCGGGTCCATCTGGGCTCGAATGCTTGAAAGACGAAGAGAGGAAAGTTCCCTTTCCTGTTGAGCCATTTTTTTGTTGTCCTCAATATAAACGAAGCTGAACATGAGAAGGAGTGTCAGGAAGGATGAGAAATTTGAAAGAAATGATAAAGACACCTCCATTCCGTAGTATGGAAGCACTTCAAAGACTACCCAGAGGATCGGTCCGGTCTTGTTTAAGGCAAGGAAGAATCTTGTCCTTTTGTTTTTGACAAAGAAAGCAGAAAGCAGCGCATAAAAAGCGAGGCAGAGCATGAAGGTTATCCATATTCCCACACCGACCGGAGAATACTCGATCGTACTGTTATCTATAACCACCAGGGCGAAAGGAGTTATATTGTTCAATATGAGGATGACGATGACACTGAGCATGATGACAAGCGGCACTGTAAGAAGCAGCCTTCCGGTTTTCTTCGGTATATCAAAATAAGTCTGGTCATGGGCACAGAGCAGGAAGATCACAACATCAGTAGTACAACCCTCCAGAGAAAGAAAAAGCATGGCTAAAGAAAACCCTCCGGGCATGTTGTATTGAACAAAGCACAGACCACCGAAAAAAGTTCCCAGGAAGGTGAAGAACAAAAGAAGTTGATAGGCGCAGTTTCTTATTTTGTTCCTTCCGTAATTGCCGACGCCGTAGCATATGGAAAGCACCATGATCCCGCTCATTGTCATAAGGCAGCCTGTGGCATAGAACATTACGGAACTCTTATTCTCCCCCTGATATTGAAGGGCGTTGAAAAGCAGCGCAAAAAACAATCCCGCCATCAAGAGGATAACGGGAATGTTAAGATATAATTTTTTTTCTTTTGCAATGTTCATATCTGCTTTATGCTTGAGGCATCTGCACCTTGAATCTTTTGACGACCCTCATCCAGTTGTACCGTCGGAGAGCTGCTATGATCCTTGAAACACCGGAATAGAGGAGGGATATTCCGAGGATAAATGCCGTCCAGCCCGGATTTATCAATCCCATTATAAGGGAAAACAAAGCCAAAAGCATCTCTATGATACCGGTGATCCGCGTGAAGCGCCACGAAGTCTGTGAACCCCGCGTCTTTATCTCAAAGGAGCGGACAACGTCCAAGCCTCCCGCAAGGAGCAGGGCAAAGGCAACCAGCACGGCAAGCCCTTTCTCCGGAACCTGGGTGATCTTCAACGCCACGAGAGAGAGCCCGAAGGTGAAGAGCCCGAGGAACAGCATCAGCTGGCCTCCCACCATATGCCGCGCCATCAGGAGATAGTAGAATATCATATAAATCCCATAGAGGAAAAGCCCGGCCTCAAAGATGAACATCACGACCAAAAGCCCGTTCCTTCCGAGGAAAAATATGAGGAAGGCGAAGGCTATAGTCCCAAGCCCGATTATAATATTAACGATCCTTCTCATTAATGTCATGATCTCTACTCCTCTTTTTCAGAAACGAAGATCCTGTTCTCATCCTCTTCCTCGATCAGTTCCCTGTCAACAACGAGGCCCTTTCTGTTGACCTTCTTCGGGATGGCCGAATAGCCGGCCAGCTTGTTTCCGGAAGCAAATATCTCATGTACCACCATGACCTTATGCGCTATAGCCGCAGTAAAGAAGCGCCCCAGAACAGTATCTTTCTTTGCGTCTCCCTCGGCCTTCTCATATTCCTCGTCATACAGCTCCATGTCAAAATCGGGAAGGTCTGTATTGAAGTGGTCCTTCGCGAATTTCTTCCAGTCGTCGTTTGAGAGGAGCTGCCTCTTTTCAAAGATGCCCCTGATCTCGGATTCCCATTTTTCTATGGCCTTTGTATCATAGGTGTCCTTTTTGAAATCGCTGTAGTCGCCTCTGTAATATCGCAGGGCATAGACAAGCTGGGTAAAGGCGCTCATGTAATCAGAGGGATTGTCCTTAAGGATCTCTTCATAGTGTCCCCAGGCCGGAAGATAACGATATCTTATGAAGCTGTAGTCCGGGATATGTCCGGCTCTTCCGTGTCCCAGGTTGAAGATCGAGGTCTCAGAGGCGCTGAATATGGAGTTGATGTAATTTCTCTCATCCACATCCTCAGGCTTTCCGGGCTTCTTCCAGAACACGAGGCGTTCCTCTTTGCCGTCAGGAAAAACCTCATAGATATGATCAGACATATTGTTAATGACAAGCGAGGGCGTGCCCGCGAAGTTCTGGTGCGCCCAGGTGTCTGAAACCACATGCATGGCAAGACCGATGGCTTCAAGTCCCTTCCCCTTCGCAAGCTTCGCTGTCTTCACGGAAAGGTCGCTGTTCGGCTTGCAGATCATGTGATATTTGTCCCTGTAGGGCTTCGCTCCCTTTACCTTGCTGTAAAGATCACCGGGAAGGAAGTGGAAAGACGCCCAAATGCTCGTAATCTGCTGCAGACCTATTAAGTCGGTCGGAGCATTTGACATCTCCATCGCCATCTGGGTAGTCGCGGCAACGGCAGGTCCCTTGATCCGGTTCAGAAAGGTCTTTGAGCAGCAATCAACAAAATTATCGCAAAAGGCGATCCGGAGGCTGTCTTCATGAGAATAGCCTGCTATGAGACCTGCGCAGTATGTTGCGTAATAATGAAAATCTTCCTGCATATCAATACTCCATATTAAGCTTTTTACGAAGTGAACGGACCTTGCAGACACTGATCAGCATCTGAAGTATTATCAGAATTGAGACCACGTCAAGTATCAGATAGATCGCATCCGTAGTCTTGATTATATCTGCCCCCATCTCCAAAGCATTTAAGAGCAGGGAGATTGAGATTAGCACTAAAAGGATAATGGAAAAAACAAGGCAGGGGCCTGTCTTTTTCGTCCTTTTCCCCGCACCTAAAGCGGCCCTTCCCGCCAGCACGAAGAATATGAGCTGTACTATAAGAAGCGCCATTATTACCACTATGAAAACAGTCTTTAGATCCGGTCCTAATCCGAAAGAAGCCATCATCGCATCCAGGCCCTCCGGTATGAGAAAGATGTTCATGATGATATCGATAATGGGCCAGATGGCAACAAGTATCGCGCCCCAGCCTGACATCATCAGAAGGTCTTCATTTCTTCTCAGCTTCTTTTCCAAAACCTCACGCCTCCGTTCTCATTATCTTTCAGAACGATATATCAAAGAAACTATCACAACAGATTCAAGAGTGAGCACAGACCCCTGACTACAGTAACAGCCTCTGAATCACTGCCCATAAGCTTGACATAATCCGCAGCCACCTTGACATTGTCCGTGATCACATAGGAAACGTCATAGGAAGCAAATTTCATGATGGAGTTCAGGCTGTTGCAGGTCCAGACCGCAACTTCCTTTCCGGCATCAAGAGTCTTTG
>OMRF01000187.1 GCA_900313435.1 uncultured Lachnospiraceae bacterium
GAAAGCGGCTCCTGTTCAGCCATTATTTTTTCAAACAAAGGCTTGTCCAGCACTATCTTCGCCTGAAGATCCTTCCCGATAAATTCGAGCCTTTCTTTCGGATAGCTTGCATCATTGATCACAAAGGCCGCGCCCGCGCGCCACACGCCAAGCATGCAGCTGTAAAAATGGATGTCCTTTTTCACGATTATCTGGACAAAATCCTCTTTCCCGATGCCCTTTGATCTCAGATAGCGGTAGATCTTTCCTGATTCCTGTTCAACTTCTCCATAGGTAATAGACTGATCCCCGTCCACAAACAAAGGTCTGTCCGCTTCACTTCGGATCACCTCAAAAACCCGTTCCAGATATCGTCCCATTATGATCTACCCTCCAGAAAATCTACAGCTTTGAACAGCAATCTGACAAACTTATCCATATTCCCGCTATCATAAAGCTCCTTCGCATAGCGGATAGACAGCCCGTTCCAACCGGTCTGTAAGTTTTCCCGCAAAAAGATAACGAAAGCCCCCGGCATGTCCTTGCCAAGCTCCGGCGATATCGTCTCGCCGATAAGATCATTTTCTCCTTTCCACTGCTGCAGTCCTTTGTAGAAATTGAACTGCGGCATATTGACGGTATCAAGATCCTTTTCCAGCGCGTAAGAGTATTCCGTATGTACGACGGAGAAGGTGTTCTGAGACCGGATCTCATCAAGCATCTCCTTCGGTCCTTTGCATTTTCCTATGTCAAGACCGAATGTCAGGGCAGAGGCCATAAATCCCACGCTTGTCATCTTCACCGGATCATTTCTGTCATTATAAACAGAGGTAATATACGCAAAATCGCTTTCGTTATACCATGCGATAGCAAGAAGCGTTGCCGTCATGAAAAAGATGCCGTCTCTCCCGGGCTTGATCTCAAACGCTTCGTCCATATCGATCATACCAGCGGTCCTCACATCGGATTCATGATCCTTTTTAAGTCCCGGAGAAACCCCTGCCTTTTGCTTTTCGTCAAAAAGGCCGGAAAAGAATGCATCTGCTTCAGCAAAACCCTCTTCCTCCCGCTGATGCGTCATATCGGAAAGCAGTGCGAAATAATAGTCGTGCGGTAACTTCTCTTCAGGTTCCTTGTAGAGCCTGAAGATATCCTTCATCAGGATGTTGATGGTGGAACCTTCCACGATAAGATGGTTAATTCCGAGACGAAGATGAAGTCCCTTTGGATTTTTTACAAGTTCACATAAATAAAGCTTGCTGTCAAAGATCCCATGCTGCCTCTTGTGATTTTTCAGGTAAGTCAGGAAATCCTCTTCCGTTTCTACTATCTCAACCGGCTTATAGAATGAAGGCTCATATTTCTGACGGTACTCTCCCTTATCGTTTTTAAAGATCCTGGTCTGCAGCGCCGGATGGTGCTTAAAAACCTGATCTATCGCTTTCTTAATGCGATCAGCATCAACAAAATCCGCGAATCGCACCAAGGAGCCGATATACGCTGCGCCGGAATCCGGGCATCGAAGCTGGTTTAAAAGTACCTGACGCTGCGCCGGAAGCAGCGGCCAGTCCTTTTCCATAGCCAGCCTGTTCTTTTCATCAAGTTCCTGCAATGATTCCCTTCTCATCGCATGCTTTGCTATCTCCCGGGGCGTACGATACTGATAAATGATCTTTGAGCTTAAGAACACCTCCTTGCACTCACTGACCAGATTGATCGCGCCCATGGAGTCTCCGCCGAGAATAAAGAAATCATCCGTCGCGCCAACTCTTTCAAGTTTCAGAAGTTTCGCCATGCTATCGCACAGCGCCTGCTCCGCTTTGTTTTCAGGCGCCTCATAATCCTTCATAAAATCTTTAGCCTTCGGCGGCTCCAAAAGCTTTCGCGCGATCTTTCCGCTTGCGTTCAAGGGAAACTCTTTTACCGGCACATAATAGGTGGGGATCATATAGGACGGCAATATCGCCTCGATCCCGCTCAGGTCGGCCGTAAGATGCTTCCCGTCAAGGATCCCAAGCTTCTTTGCCTCGTCCTCCAAAAAATAAGCGGCGACGTAGGATCGCTTTTCTTCCGCAAAGCCCTTTGCTACAACCTTCTCAAGTCCGGTGCATTTTTGCACCGCTGCCTCGATCTCGGCAGGCTCGATCCGGTTGCCGTTGATCTTGATCATGTCATCATTTCTGCCGATCACGTAGTAGAGCCCGTCCTCGTCCCTGCGGCAGATATCGTTGGTATGATAATAACCGCCGCGCTTTGCACGCTGCGTCTGCTCAGGATGATTCAGGTACCCGCGGAAGAACTCGTTTTTAAAGCAGAGCTCTCCCTGTCCCGGTCCTTCGATGATCCGGTCCTCCTCATCCATCAGAACCGCATCCACCCCTGGCATCGGTCGGCCGATCGGCGCCACGTCGTAGGCTTTGTCAAGTGCGAACTGCATCACGGCAAAGCCCGCTTCCGAGCAGCTATAAGTATTCATGATCTTCGGCTTCCCGCCGGGATAATAGATACCGCCCGCGGGTTCCGAGCCTGTTCCGATCTGCTCAAGATAGGGACTGGGTTCCTTATACATCCTAATATAGGAGGGCGGAAGATAAATGGTCTTCAGTTTATTTTCAAGGATATAGTTTTTCATATCCTCAAAATCCCGGAGCTTTTCTTCGGGTTCCAGAAGTGTTGTGATCCCGTACATCGTATTGTAGATCACGTTGAGGATCGACTGGACAAACGAAAGAGGACCGAGCAGCGGCCTTAAAAACGGAAGAGGCGGCCGCTCCGGCGGGATCATACTGATGCACTCATCAATATTTCCGTATTCATGAAGCACGCCCTTCGGGGTGCCGGTGGAACCGGAGGTATAGACAAGATAGCATAGCTGATGGGGATCCGTCTCCTCATAACCTGAAAGCGGCTCTGTACTTGCCATGATCTCGTTAAAAAGAGGAATGTCGATCACCAGTGCGCACTTCGTATCCTCACGGATGAAATCGATCCTCTCCTTCGGATAATCGTCCTGGACCAGAACAAACGCCGCGCCCGCCCTGAGAACACCAAGCATGCAGGGATAGAACTGAAGTTTTTTCGGCAACAGGAGCATCACGATCTGTTCTTTTCCGATCCCTTTTTCCTTCAGATACCGGTATACCTTTGCCCCGGCTTTATCCACTTCGGAATAGGTGATGCTCTCCCCGTCTGCCACAAACGCCTTTAAGTCTCCGTGCTTTTCAAAATGCTCTGTCAGATAATCAAAGTATTTCATCTATTTCTCCTGTAATGACTTCCCTGTCTGCTTTGGAATATCGTCCTTTGAAAAATAATTACAATCCTGTAAATTATGCGATAAAGTACCTTTATAAGGCAAGCATTTCTCTCATGGATATGTTAAAATCCTTTGCATGAAAATTATCAGCTGGAACGTTAACGGTCTTCGGGCCTGCGTTAACAAAGGCTTTGAAGAGAGTTTCAGATCTCTTTCGGCCGACATCTTCTGTCTCCAGGAGACAAAGATGCAGGAAGGGCAGCTTGATCTTAAACTGCCCGGATATACTCAATATTATAATTATGCTGAAAAGAAGGGCTATTCCGGCACCGCTATGTTTGTAAAGGATGAGCCCCTCTCCGTAAGCTATGGGATCGGGCGTGAAGAGCACGACCACGAGGGACGCGTCATAACAGCGGAATATCCGTCCTTCTATATAGTCACGGTCTATGTCCCGAATTCCCAGGATGAGCTGAAAAGGCTGTCCTACCGAATGGAGTGGGAGGATGCCTTTCTTTCCTATATACTGTCTCTTGAAAAGGAAAAGCCTGTTATCTACTGCGGGGACCTCAACGTAGCCCACGAGGAGATAGACCTGAAGAATCCAAAAACTAATCATCGAAACGCCGGCTTCACCGATGAGGAACGGGAGAAGCTTTCCCGGACACTCTCCAAAGGCTTCATAGATTCCTTCCGTTATTTTTATCCTGACAAAAAGGATATCTACTCCTGGTGGTCCTACCGATTCCACGCAAGGGAGAAGAACGCCGGATGGCGCATTGATTATTTCATAGTATCCGAAAAGTTGAAAAATAATATGAAGGATGCTCTCATATATACAGACATAGAGGGCTCCGATCATTGCCCGGTGGGACTAATAATTGATATCTAATAGGATCCGAGGTACCAAAAATGTCAGTCATCAATTTTGAAAACGATATGTTTGAAGGGCTCGTCCCCCCTACCGAGAAGCTCTACGACAAGGATGCCTATCTTTGCAGCTTCGATGCAAGGGTCTATAAATGCACAGCCTCGAAAAATCCCAAAACGGGAAATAGCTGCTTTGCGATCGTTCTTGACCGAACCGCTTTTTTCCCGGAAGCCGGAGGTCAGTCATCGGACAGAGGGATAATATTTCCAAAGAGCCTTGACAAGGGCTTCGATTATCACGACACCCAGGATCTGGACCGCCACCTCTTTTCCGATGAAGAGGGCGTTACACCCGCGCGGATCAATATGGTCTCGATCAATGAAGACGACGGGCTCATCACCCACTATTCCGATACTCCCTTTGATGTGGGGCAGCTCATCACCGGCGAGATTGACATGAAATACCGCTTTTCAAATATGCAGCAGCACACCGGGGAGCATATCTTTTCCGGCCTTGTAAACTCGCACTTTGGTTTTTCCAATGTAGGCTTTTCCCTGACTGATGAGAATGTGACAATGGATTACGACGGAGAGCTTTCAGATGACGATCTCCTTATAATAGAAAAAGAAGCAAACAAGGCGATCTGGGAAAACCGTACAGTGCGCGCCTTCTATCCCTCTGTGGACGAACTCATGATGATCGAATACAGGAGCAAGAAGGAACTGAAAGGACCGGTCAGGATCGTCGAGATCGAGGGTTATGACATCTGCGCCTGCTGCGCACCGCATGTGAAGAACACAGGGGAAATAGGTCTCCTCAAGGTGCTCGCAAAGGAATATACCAAGGGCAACACCCGCGTCTACATAGTCTGCGGAGAACGCGCCATGAGATGGCTTTCCGTGATGCACGACGAGATTTATGATATATCAAAACTCCTTTCCGTAAAGAGATATGACGCAGCTGAGGCTGTAAAAAAGCTCGCAGGTGACCTTAAAGCGAAGGATTTTGAAAACATCTCACTCCAACGTAAGCTCCTCTCCCTCGAAATAAAAAACACTCCCGCAAAAGACGGGAATGTTTTGATCCATTCGGACGCGACCGATGACATCTCGATCCGCGAAGCCATAAATTCAAATATCGAAAGCATAAGCGGCTATATGATGATCCTTTTCTCCCCTTCGGAAGAAAACGGAAAAACAAAACACCGCTTCATAGTCGCTTCAAAGGAGAAGGACTGCGCTGCCCTTGCAAAGGAGTTTCGCGAGAAGCTTTCCGCAAAAGGTGGCGGCTCAAAGGTCATGGCTGAAGGCACCATCTGCGCCAAGGATGAAGAGATAATGGGGTTGATGGGGTGAGGGACTACATTTTTTTACAGATTTTACACAAAATTATTTATCCTCTCTGAAACTGGGAATCAACAAGTCAACAGCTCCTGGAATGATCTTATGGCATATGCATCTGTCATGCCGGCTATGAAGTCTATGACTGCGCGAATATATAACTTCTCATTCTCCAGATTGCCATAGATCTTTCTATTACGACAGCGTTTTTTTAATTCGTTATATTTGTCCGGAGCCTCTACACCATCATCTACATACCTGACAAGCCAGTCTGCAAAATCTCTTACGAATCCATAAGCCTCTGCGTCATCTTTTGATATGTACGATATCGTACTTGCTCCTTTAAAGTACGTCCGCAACTTTTCAAAAATACTACGGATGATAAGATTCGAATACTCTGTAAAAGGCTTCATCCTGGGATTAGCATATATGTGTTTATAGTTGAACTCCTTTATGGCACAAAGCTGATTATGCATCTCACTAGAAAGGCAAAGTCCGCGTTCAGGACTGCTGTTCTCACACAGATCGAGGATCATATTGTGCATGATGACTGTAGTATTCACTGCCTTTTCATTGCGGATACGCGCCATATCCTCAAGCTCTGAAACATCCTCATCTGAAAGGAAGCCCAGGATTCGTGCATCCTCTATATCCCTTCCGAGGTAAGCTATCTTATCTGCAAGCTTTACAACGCAGCCTTCCCAGGTTGCCGCATTGAACTGTCCCGGCTTTTCAAATAATGAAAGATCAAACAGCTCCTCCCGTGGAGAAAGACCGTTTTCATCCACTTCTCCGCAGTGAGAGATTATCCCATCTCTAACCGCATATGTTAGATCCAGGTTTTTCAGATTACACTCATTATCCTCCAGGAGTTCCAAATCATCTACAATGTAAACTCCGTTCTTTTCGTGCCAGAAATCAACTCCAAGATGTTCATTGGTCAGACGTCTTATGATCCTCTCTCCCTCATGTCCGAAGGGGGCATGGCCAAGATCATGTGCTGTTGCGATCGCCTTTGTAAGCTCCTCATTAAGGCCTAACTGCCTTGCAATGGTACTGCTAACGGATTCCACATGAGACACATGCTCAATGCGAGTGCAGATATGATCATTCCCGGCCGCATTGAAAAAGACCTGAGTCTTATGCTTAAGTCGTCTGTATGCCAGTGAATGAAGGACGCGGGTATAATCCCTGGCAAAAGGCGTCCTTATGTCATCCTCCCGGGAATAGAGCGGATCCCTTCGTTCTATAAGCCTTTGCCAGTTTTTATTTTCTTCGGTTGCGGCTGCGTTTGAAAATTTCTTTTCCATATTTCCCACCTTTGCAATAATTTAGCTAATGGCTACGTTTCCGTTCAATCTCACCTTTACGCCGCCTTCTTATACTCCCTAATATGAGCAGAAGAGGACTTATCGTCCTCTTCATGCTCCTTTGTTATATCGTAGAGATTCGCATCGTAAAGCTCCATCAATGCGAACATGGTATCTGTCTGGGGATAGCTCTTCCCCTTCTCGTATTTGTAAATGGCCTGAACTGATCCAAGCTGGAGATACTGTCTTACGTCATCTACGGAGAGGTTTTTCGCCACACGAAGGCGCTTTAAATTATTTCCGACAACCTTCATGTCATA
>OMRF01000008.1 GCA_900313435.1 uncultured Lachnospiraceae bacterium
CTCCTGTTTCATGAGGAGCACGTCTCCAAGCCATCCCAGTGCAAGTCCGATGACAAGGGTCAGGATAAAGCCCCTCGGGCTTCCCCCTCCAATGAGGGAGGGAAGGATGTACAACGCTATGATGAGTGGTACCAGAAAGGGCTTTGAGATAAGGCAAAGGCCCTCCCTGTCAGTCAAAAGACCAAATATATCGAGGAAGGAAAAAAAGGCAAGAGCTATGATGATAATGATGGTAACGGCATTTGTCATAGCATCTTCCGTTTCTTCAGTACGATCATCGTGACGACACAGATCAAAAGCGTGCCCAGGCATATGGCAACAAAGGCGAAGGGCGCGTTTGTAAGAGGTACCGGAACGTTCATTCCGAACAGGCCTCCTATGATAGTGGGGATGGCCATTACGATGGTGATGGCTGCAAGGTACTTCATCACATTGTTCAGACGGTTGGAGATCACGGAACTCATCAGTTCCCTGGTTCCCGTCATTATATCTCTGTAGATAGAGGTCATCTCAATAGCCTGCTTGTTCTCGATGACCACATCCTCAAGAAGTTCGACGTCCTCCTCGTAGCGTCTCAGATTTCCATACCGTGTCAGACGGTCGAGGACGGCTCCGTTGGCGCGGAGAGAGGTGGCGAAGTATACGAGGTTTGATTCGAGCTCGTGGAGATCTATGAGATCCGAATCTGACATTCCCTCATTGATACGCTCCTCAAGCTCTGTCCGCTTCTTGTCGATATTCTTAAGCAGCGCCTGATAGCGCATGCAGACATTGTAAAGGATCTGATAGGTAAAGCGCATTTGCTTTTTTGTGGAGAAATTCCTTACACGCTGCTCCAAGAAGGAGGTAAGGGCAGTCGCTTCCTCAGAGCATACCGTCACGATGACATCCTCGTTTATGAGTATGCCAAGAGGGATAGTGGTGTAGCCGCGGCGGTTGTTTCTGACCTCTGCCGACGGGATGTCGACTAATATCAGAGTATAGTCATCTTCCACGCTGATACGGGATGTCTCTTCAACATCGAGTGCGGCACGGACATCGGAAAGATCGAAGTTAAAGCCCTTCGAAACCTCCTCGCATTCAATATCTGAAGGATCAGTAAGCTTGATCCAGCAGCCTTTTTCTGCTTTCTCGAACGAGCTTATCCTGCTGTCCTCTGTCCTGTAAATACTAAGCATTGCCGATACGCGCTCCCTTTTCTTTGTATCACGAAACCACATCATATTTTAGCCTAAAAGGAAGGATAATAAAAGGTGAAGTTTTTTTCCGGTTGTTTTATACTTTAGAACTACGGAGGTAAATAATAATGTCTGAAAACAAAAAGAACAGTAATAACACAAACGAGGTCAGGGGGAGCCGCACCAGCTTTCTCATAGTATGCGTGATAGCCATGGCTCTTGCTGTCGCTGTGGTAGTGATGGGTCTTTATATAGGAGGTGTCTTCGGGGGAAATCGGAATCCTTCGTCTGCTTCAAGCTCCTCTGCATCCGAGAGCAAGGCTTCTTCCTCTGCGGCCAGTTCATCAAATGCTGCTTCTTCGTCAGCAGCGTCTTCGTCAGCATCTTCGTCCTCTTCGCAGGCGTCCTCTTCAAAAGAGTCCGTTCCTCAAATGGATGAAGGCGGACAGGACAAGGCGTTTGCCGAGATCTCTCCGGTGATCGTATTCATCTCAAAAACGGCTCAACCGGGGACCATGGGTGCGGATGAAAAGATCACGATCTGCGCGACAAGGCTTCTTGATACTCTTTATACATCAAAATGTTCTGCAGCGGATTTCAGGGAGGCCGGACTTTCCTATAAGGAGGAAAACGGCATTTCGGATGATCTCAGGGAGCAGCTGTACAGTGTATTTAAGACAGCCGTAAGTTTCTCTGATGAAGCTTATGCGAAAAGGGCATTAAGCGGGACGGGAATAACATCAAAGTCTCCCTGGGACGATAAGACCTTTGAAAAGCTTATGTCCCTTGCGAGTGGTCTTGGATTTGATACAGCTACTCTTGTTGTAAGGTAAATATGTCTCCCGATATGGAAAAGCAAAGTAAACGCTCAGGTAAAGAAGTACCCGCTTCAAAGGACCTTCTGAAGGTCCTCATGGAAAGCGGCTATGTTGTGAGGACGGATGCCGATTCTACCATCATGAAGGAGATGACGGGAGTATGGAATGATGCCGTAAAGGAGAAGGAAAAGGAAGGAGGCAACATTTCGGACGCGGAGACCGATGAGTTCATCGGAACGCTTGAGGTGATGGGACTCCTTGAAAGGGAAGAAGAGGACTATCCCGGAATGATACCGGGAAATGACCTTGAAAACTCAGAGGACCCGAAGAGCATCCTCATCCTGAAGGTGCCTTCCGGCATGATCCTTTCCAGAAAAGTGAAAGGAGCCTTTACGAATCCCGACAGGGGGCTTTTCTTTGAAGTTGATGACAAAAAATCCACCCGTTTTATGATAGAGAGCATGGATCTTCGCTTTCAGGACTTTTTCGAGTGGCTGGGGAAACATCATGTCCTGATCAATCTCATCGGAAGAGCGAATCGCGATCTTTACTTTGTGAGCGGGGTCTCAGCGGCAAAGGTCGAGGTGATCGACGGGAGCTTCGCGGAGACAGATGACGATTTTCTCCGCTGCACCATATCGCACATCAAAAGCTCCGTTCTCCAGAAA
>OMRF01000189.1 GCA_900313435.1 uncultured Lachnospiraceae bacterium
TCCTTCTCGAATACCTTCGGCTACAAGGTGTTCATGATGATACGTACCTTCATCCTGATCTGCTTTTTGAACCTTTTCGACTGTTTTTCAAACGTGGGACAGACGTTTTCAGTCATGGGAAGCGTTTTCACCGGCGGGAAATACGGTGAGGTCTTCAGTGGCGGGATATTTGAGATCGGGCTTTCAAGAGCCGACTTCATTATCGCGGGAATAGGATTATTCGTGGTATTTCTGGTAAGCGTATTCAAGCAGAAGGCACCCGTCAGGGACAGGATATCGGCCCTTCCTATGTGGTGCCGTTGCGTTCTCATCGGAGGGCTCTTCGTCGCTATCATAGTATTCGGAACTTACGGTATAGGCTATGATGCCTCACAGTTTATCTATAACAGGTTTTGATCATGTGCGGAATTAGTGGAATATACAATACAAAAAATGACAGTGTGATCGACATTAATATTGTCAGGAAGATGCTTCAAAAGATCGCGCACCGCGGACCTGACGGCGAGGATGTCCGTGAGCTGAAGGGGACCGTCCTCGGCTTCAACAGGCTGTCCTTCCTTGACCTTACCGGAGGGATGCAGCCTATCTTCAATGAGACTGAGACCGTATTCGCCGTCACGAACGGTGAGATCTACAATTTCCGGGAGCTTAAGAAGGAACTCGAAGAAAAGGGACATGTCTTCAGGACAAAGACCGACATAGAGACAGTCATTCATCTTTACGAGGAGTACGGGGATGACTTTCCGAACCATTTGAACGGACAGTTTGCCATAGCGCTCTATGATTCGGAGAAGGACAGACTCTTCCTTGTGCGTGACCAGTTCGGTGTATGCCCGCTTTTCTACACCGAGTTCGACGGGCGGGTGATATTTGCTTCCGAGATCAAGGCTATACTTGAATATCCCGGTGTGCCGAGACGCCTCAATATGAAGGCCGTGGATCAGCTTATGAATTTCCCCGGAGTAGTATCGCCGAATACCTTTTTCAAAGATATATATTCTCTCGCCCCCGGCCATATGAAGATCATAGACAGGGAAAACGGTGTCAGGGATATTGAATACTGGGATATGCTCTATCCCCGCGAGGTAGAGGACAAGGGCGAGGAGTACTACGCTGAAAGGCTTCGCGAGATACTGAAAAACACCATATCAAGAAGGCTCATAGCCGATGTCCCTATAGGCTTTTATATCTCGGGCGGCCTTGACAGCTCAATAGTCGCCTGTTATATCGGAAAATTCATGCTCGACAGCTTCTATTCCTTTTCGGCAGAGATAGGGGAAGCAGACCTTGATGAGAGCCGCTTTCAGAAAATGGTGCACGAATGCACCAGGAGTGAGCATTTCAGCGTGAAGGTTTCTGAAAGAGAGATCTGGGACACTCTTTATGATGTGATTTACCACGCCGAGTCGGGCGTAAAGGAGAGCTATGACTGCGCGGCCTACCTGCTTTCAAACCTTGTGGGTCAGTCGCCCGCGAAGGCTGTCCTTACGGGACAGGGCTCGGATGAATTGTTCTCGGGTTATGCAGGCTATATGGTCGATCTTTTCAGAAATATGAGAAAGACCGCATACTCCGCAGAGGAGCGTGAGATGAACGAGCGCCTTTGGGGAGATCCGGAGTTTCGCTTTGAGAGAGATCATCCGACTCTTAGAAAGACCCATATGAAGGTTTACGGGAAAAATGTAAGAGGGAGTCTCTCCGAGTTTTCAGCTCTTAGTGAGAGCCCTGTGAATACGGATCACATAAAGGGGCTTTCTGACCAGAGAAGGAGAAGCTATATAGATCTTAAGCTTAGGCTTGGAGATCATCTTCTGGGAGAACACGGAGACAGAATGTTCTTCTCCCATTCCGTTGAGGGAAGGCATCCCTTCCTCGACATGGAGCTCGTTGAATTCTTAAAGCAGGTTCCCGACAAGTACAAGCTTCACGGGACCAATGAGAAATACATCCTGAAAAAGGCCGGAGAGGGCATAGTCCCGGAGCCGATCCTGAAGAGAAAGAAATTTCCCTTCCAGGCGCCCGGAATGTCTTCAATGATAAAAGACGCAAAAAACATACCGTGGCTTGAACGTTCCATGATAGAAAAGTACGGGGTCTTTGATCCCGATTATGTTGAGGAGATGAAGAAGGTTTATCTTGATCCTGATTTCAGGCTGATGGGAGCCTACGAGATAGATTATCTTCTCATAGTGATGACAACCACCATGCTCTGTGAGCACTACGGACTCTCTCTATGAATTATGAGAACATGACGGAGGGTGAGAAGCTGAAGCTCATCATCCGCGTAGGGAAAAAAAGAAGAGCAAAGCGGAAAAGGAAAAGGCTTTCCGCAAGAAGAAGGCAGATGCGTGTGACACCCTTCAAGAAGAGGCTTCTTTCAGGCCTCTTCATTGAGCTCTTTTTGTGCGTGCTCCTTCTGATACCTACCTTTGTGGCCGTAAAGAAGGTTGTTTTGGTTGAGGCGGGAGAGAGATGCCCGGACATTTCGGCCTTCCTTAATTTCTATACCAGGCATGCTTACTTTACGGATCCCTCCACTGAAGACAGGATATTTGATGTGCCCGGTGAATATGAGGTAGGGATAAGGGTTCTGTTCTTTGATACGGTTTCAAAGGTGGAAGTCTCTGACAGGACTGCTCCGAAGGTGATCACAAAGGATGTCTCGGTGGAGAGAGGCACAAAGGTCCTTCCCGAGATGTTTGTGGAATCGATAGAGGACTATTCCGCGACGGATATAAGCTTCAGGGATTTTGGTGCGGACGGCCCCGATACTTCAGAGCCCGGCGAGCAGGAGGTTGTGCTCAAGGCAGTGGATGCCTGCGGGAATGTTACGGAATTCACTGGAAGGCTCATAGTGACGAGCGACAAGGTGCCTCCGAGGATAGAAGGAGTCTCTGATATCACCGTTAATTTCGGCGAGGGCATTTCTTACAAGAAGGGGATCACGGTCATTGATGATGAGGATCCGGAGCCTGTCCTTACCGTGGATAATTCAAAGGTGGATACCTCAAAGCCCGGAACCTATGAGGTAACATATATTGCAACTGACAAGGCCGGGAATACCGCAACAGCTACAGCCACTGTCACGATAGTCCTTAAGGAGCCGGAGACCATCACGATGGATTATGTGAACGTGAAGGCTGATGAGGTCCTTGCGACGATAATCAAGGATGGTATGACCGAAAAGGAAAAGGCTTACGCGATCTTCCGCTGGACACATGACAATATAGGTTATTACGACAATACTCCGAAGGTTGATGAGACAGACGGCGCTTATAGGGGAATAGTGCAGAGAAAGGGCGACTGCTATACCTATGCGATGACATCGAAGTGCCTTCTTACCAGAGCCGGGATCAAGAATCAGGATATAGGGACGATCCCGAACAATCCTCATCTCCATTTCTGGAACCTCGTATATATTGACGGGGCATGGAGACATTTTGACGCCACAAGGCGTGCGGACAAGTCTGAGTTCTTCCTGACTCCGGACGCTGAGGTATATGAATATTCGGAAAGCCATGACGGGACACACAGGTACAATCCCTCGCTTTATCCTAAGATAGCATGAAAAAAAAGAATGTTGCAAAAAAGATAATAAGCATATGCATAGGGGCTTTTGTGGTGATCATTGTGCTCGCCCTGCTCCAGCGTCTTGTGATGCCGAAGTACATGTCAGATGTCCTTGAGGGCGGGATGGTTGCGGAGTACTATGATGAGAGGAAGGACCATGATGTGGTCTTCATAGGAGACTGCGAGGTCTATGAGAATTTCTCTCCGAAGGTACTCTGGGAAAAATACGGGATCAATTCCTATATCCGGGGGTCGGCGGAGCAGCTAGTCTGGCAGTCTTATTATCTTTGCGAGGAGACCCTGAAATATGAAAAGCCGAAGGCCATAGTGTTCAATGTCCTTGCAATGGAGTTCAATGAGCCCCAGAGGGAGGAATACAACAGGATGACCCTTGATAATATGAAGTGGTCATCTTCAAAGATAAACAGTATCAAGGCCTCTATGACAGACAAGGAAAACTTCATTGAGTATGTCTTTCCGATCTTAAGGTTTCATTCCAGGATCACGGAGCTTGAGGAAGCGGATCTTTTCTATTTCTTCGATAAGCCCGATGTGACCCATAACGGCTACTACATGAGGGTGGATGTGAAGCCGGCAGAGAACATCCCTGAGCCCCGCGCTCTTTCGGATTATCAGTTCGGGGAGAATGCTTATCATTATCTTGATATGATGAGGGAACTGTGCGAAAAAGAGGGCGTGGAGCTGATACTTATAAAGGCGCCGTCCCTTTACCCTTACTGGTATCCCGAGTGGAATGACCAGATGAAGGAATATGCTGATAAATACGGACTCAGGTATTATAATTTCCTTGATGTGACAGACGAGATAGGTCTGGATTATTCAGTCGATACCTATGACAGCGGATTGCATCTCAACCTTACCGGAGCCGAGAAGCTTTCTGATTATTTTGGAAATATACTTCAGAACGAATGCGGTATTGCTTCAAGAAAGGATGACAGTACGCTTTCCGCGGAATGGGAAAAGAAGATCAAAGCTTATGACAGAGAGATAGAACTGCAATATGAAAGAATGAGAAAAGGAGAAGATGTAAAATGAAAAAGAGATTTTTGGCACTTGCCGCTGCCGTAGTGGCTTCAGCAACGCTCATCACAGCCTGCGGGGGCGCTTCATCAGGCTCAGGCGGATCCTCAAATGCTTCCTCCGCGCAGACTTCGCAGAGTACGGGTGGTGACGTGAAGACAGGAGGAGACGGATATGTCTTCAAGGTAAATGGTACATCTCTTTCGCCGGACGCGGACATGGATGCTCTGAAGGGAAATCTCGGAAAGGAAAAATCCGTTTTCGAAGCACCTTCCTGCGCGGGACAGGGAACTGCCTATACCTATGATTACGGTTCATATACTGTGGAGACTTATCCGGCAGAGGACAAGAAGAACAGGATAGGCTACATCACCCTGAAGGATGACACGGTCGCAACCGCTGAGGGAATTGACCTTTCGGCAACAAAGGATCAGGTGAAGGCTAAGTACGGCGAGCCTGACTCTTCATCAAGCGACACTATACTCATTTACAAGAAGGGCTCCATGAAGCTGGAATTCATATTTGAAGGAAATTCCATGAAGTCGATCCAGTATGTTTCAAGCGTTCTCGCATAAATTTTATAAAAAAGGCTAAAGTATTTCCGTGCTGCTCCGATATATTGGGTGTAAGCAAAAAAACAAACGCCTTTCAAAAGCTCAGGGATAAGCGGTGAAGGCAACGGACCCCCTTAGGGATGAGGGGAATTCAAGGAGGAAAATATCATGGTAGTACAGCACAATATGCAGGCGGCAAACACAAACAGGCAGCTCGGTATCACAACCGGTCTTCAGGCAAAGTCAACCGAGAAACTTGCATCCGGATTTAGAGTAAACCGTGCAGGCGATGACGCAGCAGGTCTTGCAATATCCGAGAAGATGCGTTCACAGGTCAGAGGTCTTGACAGGGCTTCCACAAATGCTCAGGACGGTATCTCAGTAGTACAGACAGCAGAAGGTGCTCTGAACGAAGTTCATTCAATCCTTCAGCGTATGAACGAGCTTGCTACACAGGCA
>OMRF01000352.1 GCA_900313435.1 uncultured Lachnospiraceae bacterium
ATTGTCCTCCGTTATCTGATAATACAGCCTTAACTCTTGGTGTGATAAGCCTCGCCAAAAGTCCGATGATAAAGCCCGTTACGGCTCCCGAAAGTAGAAGAGCCGGAAGATAAAAAAGCACGGCATATTCCTTTACCACAAGTGCTGCCGCAATAAGCTGTCCGGCATTGTGGGCTATTCCGCCAAAAAGCGAGGCCGAGAGCAGCGAAAGCTTAAAAACCCGCTTTACAACTATCATTGCAAGAAAAGAAAGTAATGCTCCCGCCGCAGAAAAAAGAAGGCTGAAAATATTTGTAAAAAGCAGAGCCGTAAGCGCGATTCGAAAGATATTCACAAGAAGGGCGCTTCCTTCTCCTATCGTAAACATGATCACCACTATGCAGAGGTTTGGAAGACCTAGCTTCATCCCCGGAACCCCGAAATAAAAAGGGATCAGGGTCTCCACATAGGAAAATATCATGGCAAGGGCCGTAAATACCGAAAGAAGTACTATCTTTCTAATCCGTGATGACATCATAGCCTTTTTCTTCGTTGCCGCCTTCTATCCTTACCACTACCCGGTTCGGAAGACAGACGATCGATTCTCCCTTAGCCTTCTTTCGCCCCATGCTGATGCAAATATGGTTTTTGCAGGACGCCTCCTTCATATAGACGCTCCCGTTTTCTATGACCAGATGGTTAATTTCAATGCCTTCCTTAATGATCGGGATATCAGCATCCTTTGAAAGAGGATAATTTCCAAAAAACTCGCCGTTAACCGTGACAACAGCATAGCTTCCGCCCTTTTGAGAAATCCCTGTGACCAGGAATAAGATAAGGAGCGCGGAAAAAACAAGGATAATGATCAACGCCTCTTTTTTTACCTTTTCTTTCATGATGAGGCAGACTCACCAAAGAAATAAAAGTCGCGGCTTTCTGTTATAGTAACGGGGATGATCCTTCCAATAAGGGAAGCATCACCCTTGAAATGCACTATGGCGTTTTGCGGCAAACGTCCGGTCATAAGAGACGGGTCATGTGTATTTTCTTCCTCAACAAGGACAGGATAAGTCTGACCTAAAAATCTTTTTGAGACTTCTCCGCTCTTTTCATGTATAAGAGAAAGAAGCCTTTCAAAGCGTTCATGCATGGTCTCTTCGTCTATCTGATCTGCCCGTCCGGCAGCAGGAGTCCCGTCACGTCTTGAATAAAGAAATGTGAATGCGCTGTCAAAGCCCGCTCTCTCAACCACATCACAGGTCTCAAGGAAATCCTCTTCACTTTCTCCGGGGAAGCCGACCATGATATCCGTTGTAAGGGAAATATCCGGAATCTGGTTCCGTATCCTGTCAACAAGAGAAAGATAAGACTCCTTCGTATAATGCCTGTTCATTTGGGAAAGCACCTTCGTACTTCCGCTCTGAAGAGGAAGATGGATATGCCGGCAGATTTTTTTTGAAGACTTAATAACGGAGATCAGTTCATCGGAAAGATCCTTCGGATGGCTTGTCATGAAACGGATCCTCTCAATGCCGTCTATCTTCTCCACCATCTGAAGGAGCCTTGGAAAGGTGATGTCATCCCGACCCGGATCCCTGTAGGAGTTTACATTCTGTCCCAGAAGCATTATCTCTATGACGCCATCCTTTGACAGAGTTCTTATCTCATCAAGGATATCATCCTTCCTTCTTGACCGCTCAGGTCCCCTGACAAAAGGAACGATGCAGTAGGAGCAAAAATTATTGCAGCCGTATGTGATGTTCACTCCGCTCTTGAAAGGATACTTTCTCTTCGTGGGGAGGATCGGATCCTCCTTGCAGAGCGATAAAATGAGATCATCATTTTTCCTGTCTATTTCGGTGACCTCATACTGCTTCTCTTTGTCTGTCAGGTTCTTTAAGAGGAGCCTTGGAAACTCAGAAAGGTTCATGGTCCCGAACACAATGTCAACGAAGGGATAGGAACTTTTGATCCTTTCTTCCTCTGCTTTTTCCTCCATCATACAGCCGCAGATCACTACCTTCATGAAAGGGTTCTTTTTCTTTTTGCCCTTCAGCTCTCCCAGCCGTCCGTAGACTTTTTGATTGGCATTCTCCCTGACAGTACAGGTGTTGTAGATCACTATATCGCAGTCCTCATCCGGACTTTCCGAAAAACCGACATACTCAAGCATTCCACGGAGTTTCTCAGAGTCCCTGGCGTTCATTTGGCAGCCGAAGGTTGCCACATGATATCTGAGACTTCCCGGAGTATGCCCCTTAGAAAGGAGAAGGTCCCTTATTTTTTCAAGATGATCGTAAGCAATATCTTGCATGTCAAGGCCTTATCTGTCCGTTGCCAAGGATCGTGTATTTTGTAGTGGTCAGAGCTTTAAGTCCCATGGGGCCTCTCGCGTGAAGCTTCTGGGTCGAGATCCCGACCTCGGCTCCGAAGCCGAACTCTCCACCGTCCGTAAAACGTGTGGAAGCGTTCACATAGACGCAGGCCGAATCAACCTTCTGAAGGAAGACTCTCGCGTTTTCGTAATTCTCAGTGATTATCGCATCCGAATGATGGGTAGAATATGTATTGATGTGCTCTATAGCTTCTTCAAGAGACGAAACGGTCTTTATCGAAAGTTCTAAAGCAAGGTATTCCTTCCCGAAGTCCTCCTCTGTGGCGGGAGAGACTTTATCTTCCTTGAAGGCTCCGATGGAGGCTTCATCCGCGTGATATGAGATGCCGTATTTGCTCAGTCTTTCGATGAGACCGGAAAGGAGCTCGTCCTTTATCTTTTCATGGACCACAAGGGATTCCATTGCATTACATACCCCTATCCTCTGGGTCTTCGCGTTTTCTATGATCGGAAGCGCCTTATCAAGGTCTGCGCTCTCATCAACGTAAATATGGCAGTTCCCCGTGCCTGTCTCAATGCAGGGGATTGTGGAATTCTCCTTGACAGTCCTGATAAGCCCCGCGCCGCCCCTGGGTATCAGAAGATCGACATACCTGTCCTGATGCATGAACTCTTCTGTGGCGCTGCGCTCTGTCTCCCCAATGAGAGTCACAAAATTTTGATCATAACCCATATCAGAGAGCACCGCCCTGAAAGCGTCAACAATGGCTTTGTTTGAATTAATGGCATCAGAGCCGCCCTTCAGTACAACCGCGTTCGATGTCTTAAGACAAAGGGAGGCGATATCTGCCGTCACATTGGGACGGGCCTCATATATCACGCCTATCACCCCCATGGGAACACGTTTTTCGGTGATCTCAAGGCCGTTCGGACGCACAAAGCCTGAAACCGTTTCTCCTATAGGATCAGGGAGTAACGCTACCTCTCTCATCGCATCCGCTATCTTTTTGATCCTCTCCCTTGTAAGGAGAAGCCGGTCAAGAAGTCCTTCAGAAAGCCCCTTTTCCTTTCCGTTCTTCATATCAAGAGCATTTGAAAGGATGAT
This sequence comes from uncultured Lachnospiraceae bacterium, assembly GCA_900313435.1. Classification (GTDB taxonomy): domain Bacteria; phylum Bacillota; class Clostridia; order Lachnospirales; family Lachnospiraceae; genus RUG306. The sequence goes on from OMRF01000352.1 coordinate 3,420, forward strand.
CGCGTCCGCGTTCTTTTCAAGGGCATATGCCTCCCTTCGAAGAATCTCATTCTTCTCCTCGCTTCCAAGGGTCAGAAGCTCAAAAGAAGCCTTTTTCGCATTCTTACAGATATTTTCTATCTCACTCATGGTCATTCTCCCACATATCTATGAAAAAATAATAAAGTTAAGCGGCGCATCATTTTCGTCACAGGGCAGTTCTTCAAAAACCTGTTCCTCAAAACACACACCAAGGGTCACTATCTTTTTGTTTTCGAAAATAAACCTGTCGTAATACCCTTTTCCATAGCCAAGCCGCATTCCCTCTTTTGTAAATGCAAGTCCCGGGACTAAACAAAGAGCCTTTTCGTTAGGCAAATATGGATCATCTCTTAAAACAGGTTCCATCACATGCATTGGTCCTTCGGAAAAGCCATCCAAAGAGTCCGGTGAAAAGAAAGAGATCCGGTCTTTTGAAGTGACAGGAAAATAGAGCTTCTTCCCGCTACTAAGCCATTTTTCATATGCGCTCAAAAGATCTATTTCCAAAGGCAATGGGTAATAGCAAAGAACCTCTTGAAACTGAAGATCATCAAGGATCTCTGTTATACCGTCACAAAGCCTTTTCTCCCTTGCCTTCTTTTCCTTTGGGTCCATTTCTTTTCGAAAGGCCTTCATTTTTTCCCGGATCAACACTTTTTCCGTCATCTGATAGTCGATTCTATGTATTCCAGAAGATCAAAGGTTTCGTCATATTTGGGAGCAAAAAAGGTTCCTATCTTCTTTCCGTCAAAGATATCATGAAGAACCGAAACATCCTCGGCACTCACTATCAGCATGGAGCTGCCCGATCGGGTCGCGATCTTGGCCGCGATTATCTTTGTTGCCATACCACCGGTACCGACGGAGCTTCCGGTCTCTCCTGAGGCCATATTAACTATCTCATCACTGATGTCATCAACTCTTGAGATAAGCGAGGCATCCTTGTCTTTTCTGGGATCCCCTGTATAGAGCCCGTCAATATCAGACATCAGGATAAGCCTGTGGGCAGATATCAGGGATGCCACGATAGCTGAAAGAGTATCATTGTCGCCGTACTGGATATCATAGGTCGAAATGGTGTCATTCGCGTTCACGATGGGGATGACTCCCATGGAAAAAAGCTCGGAAAAGGCATTTTGAGCATTGACCCTGTCCTCTTCATTGAGCAGGGTGTTCTTTGTCATGAGTATCTGGCCTATAGTCTGATTAAACCTCATAAAGGCTTCCTGGTATATCATCATGAGTCTTGACTGCCCGATGGAGGCAAGAGCCTGCTTTTCGGACAGCGATTTCGGTGCCTCATTCCCCAAAAGCATCTGCCGGCCTAACGCTATGGCTCCGGAGCTTACAAGGCAGACATCAAGGCCGCGGTTCCGAAGATCGGTAAGTTCCATCGCAAGTCTTTCAATCTTGATATAATCAGGCTTTCCTGTCTCGGGATGCATAAGAGAATTCGAGCCTATCTTAATTACGACCCTGTTTTCCTTAACGGGGCGGATCAATTCGTTCATACAAAAATCTCCAATACAAAAAATCTCTGATATGTTACCATAAGTGCATGAAAAAATCACGAAAACCATTATGCTTTAACAATTTTATCCTAATGTTTCTTGCTGTCTCACTGACCCTTTCTTTTATGTCCCAGGGCTGCGGCGCTTCTTCCGTAAAAGAGACAAAGGACGGCTTCTATTTTGATACCATAATTTCCATAACTCTATACGGAAAAGCTTCGGAAAACGAAAGGCTGTTCAATGGATGCTTTGAGCTTGCGGAAAGGTATGAGAACCTTTTTTCGACAAATATCAAAACCTCTGACATCTCAATGATAAACAATTCAAACGGAAGACCTGTGATAGTAGATAAAGAGACTTTGAGCCTTGTTGAAAAAGGATTAAACTATGAAGAAATCTCGGGAGGCCTTTTTTCGATCACCTGCGGAAGCCTGTCTACACTGTGGAACGTGAGCGAGCGGGCAAGAAATCTGGATTATGAATCCCCTCTTCCAACAGAAAGTGAAATTTCTGCCGCTTTATTGAGCGTGGGTGGGAAAAAGATAGCCATAGATCCCGAAAAATATGAGATCACTCTGCTTGATAATAATACAAGGCTTGATCTTGGTGGAATCGCGAAGGGATATATAGCTGACCGTATGAAAGACTATCTTCTTGATAACGGATGCAACAGCGCTATCATAAATCTCGGCGGTAATGTGATCTGCATAGGTAAACGGCCTGACATGACGGATTATGTAGTCGGGATCCAAAAGCCCTTCTCTGAAAACGGCGATGCTGCTTTTACTCTTTCTGTCAATTCCGTCTCAGTCGTGACAAGCGGCGATTATCAAAGATACTTTATGAAGGACGGCAGTCTCTACCATCATATTATGGATCTTTCAAACGGTTATCCTGCAAGGTCAGACCTTGATTCCGTTACTATCGTTTCCGATTCATCTGTCGATGGCGATGCGCTTTCCACGATATGCTTCATACTGGGACGGGAAAACTCGATCAGCTTTCTTTCTTCACTTCGGGAAAAGGATCCTGAAAGTACTCTTGAGGCTGTCTTCATCGATACCGAAGGTAATATTTTCCCCACAGAGGGACTGTCTGACCTTATCGACATCAGATAGCTTTTTGTATATAATAAATAAGTTATATATTTCAATTCTTAGTCCTGTTTGGAGGTTTTTACATGCCTGTTGACAATATCTTTGACAATATGGAAACGGTTGCCGCCTCGGTGATCATAGTAAATACCGTTACCGGAAAATACAGGGTGCTAAAAAAGCACTGGTCCTTTTCAAATGATTATACAGACGGGATTGCCTGGAATGATTCCGTAAAGGCCTTCAAGGAGCACGAACTTCTGCCCGAACAGGAGAACAGAGATCTTGTGGACTGCATGCGTACAGAAAACCTGGTTACGGCACTTAAGGATGCGGAGACCTACATTTCTGTCGATGTCCAGAAAAAGGATACGGTCTGGTGCCGTCTTCGTGCTGTACCTTCGGAGACCGATGAAGAGGGAAATATCACAAAGGTTGTCGTAACCATCGCAAATATCACCACAGATGTCAGAAAAAGATTTGAAGAGGAACGTCTCAAAAAGCGTTATGAGGCTCTTCAGGCCGGAATGAGCCGTATCCATGACTCCGAATTTCTTTACAATCTTGATGAAGGAACCTATCATGCCTTCAAAATGCCCTCTGCCTTAGTCGGATTGATAGAGGCTGATGGTAAATCCTCTGATATCAAAAATTTATTTATCAATATCCTGAAGGATTCCAATAGAAGTTCGTCCCAGTCCGATTCTTATTCTTCCATAAAGGATTTGAGGGAGAAGCTTTCCACAAAATGGTTGAAGACCAACCTTAAGGGCGGACGCCTTGTTGAGCTTGATTTTCAAAGCAATCATAACGGCGTTGAAAGATGGTATCGTATAAGCTTTTCCACTGTCGCCCAAAATGAAAAGGGTGAGCCGAATATCATAATGCTCTTCTCCACTGATATCACGGACAATATCATTGAGGAACAAAGGCTTAAGAATGAGCTTGTGCTCACAAATGCAAATCTCCAAACGGAGATGATGCTGCTGCGCTCCTTCAAAAACATCTACTTCCTCTCTGTATACGGGGATTTAAAGGCAAACCGGATCAATATCATTGAGGCGCCTGAGTCTTTCAGAAAAGAATGTGAAAAATGTGATTACGATCTTGATTCTATATGCAATGTAGCTATTAATACTATGGTCTCAGAGGAATTCAAGGAGGATGTCATTGCCTTTCTTGATGACAAAACCTATACAGAGCGGTTCAAGGATACAGATCTTTTAACCTTCGACTACAGAGATAATAACGGACGCTGGAACAGGATCAATCTCATCAGGGTGAATTCCGATAATAGCGGAAATGCTATAAATGTCATCTGCGCCATTCAGGATATAGATCAGATAAAGAATAATGAATTCCAGTATCAAACAGCTCTGATAGAGTCTGCCCACGCCGCAGAACGAGCAAATCAGGCAAAGACGCAGTTTCTTTCCCAGATGTCACATGACATCAGAACGCCTTTAAATGCAATAATAGGCTTTTCCACGATCATGCTTGAAGAAAGCGGTGACGCTGAGCAGGTTCAAGATTACACCAAAAAGATATTGTCATCAGGCAAGCAGCTCCTTCTTCTCATAAATGATGTCCTTGACATGTCAAAGATCGAATCGGGAAAGGTTGAGCTTTCCGCAAAGCCCTTCTCTCTCTTTGATATGCTTGTTTCCGTCAAGGAAGTGATCAAGACCATCGCGGATGCAAAGCACCAGCAGTTTACGATGGATATCGGAAAGATGGAGCACGACAGCTTCAATGCAGATGAATCGAGGTTGAACCAGATCCTCATCAATCTTCTGAACAATTCCGTAAAGTACACTCCTGTTGGAGGAAGGATAACCCTTTCTATCTCTTCCGAACCCGGAAACACCAGTAAATATGACAGAGTAACCTTCATCGTAGAAGATACCGGATACGGAATGTCAAAGGCCTTCCTTGAAGAAGCCTTCAAGCCCTTCTCAAGGGAACAGAAGAGTGACACAGCTTCTGTACAGGGAACAGGTCTCGGACTTGCCATCACAAAAAATCTCGTAGATCTCATGGGTGGAACAATAGATGTCTTTTCTGAGGAAGGAAAGGGATCCCGCTTCACTGTCATAATCCCCATGAAGATTTCTGAGGATGAGGCTGAAAAGAAGGTGGAAATAAAGGCTGACGATACGAATGTCCTCGAAGGACTCAATATTCTGGTCGCCGAGGACAATCCACTGAATTCAGAGATAATGACACAAATAATGAAGAAGAATGGTGCCACTGTGAGTCTGGCTCCAAACGGTCAGGAAGCCGTAAACACCTTCTTAAGCAGCGATCAAGGTTCCTTTGATCTCATATTCATGGATATACAGATGCCGGTAATGAATGGTTACGAAGCCACGAGAGCCATCAGAGCCATCGCCACGGATGAATCAAAGAACCGCCCTGATGCTGCCACCATCCCCATCATCGCAGTCACGGCTAATGCCTTTACGGATGATGTAAGGGAGGCTCTTCTTGCAGGCATGAACGCCCATATATCAAAGCCCATCAATGTTCCCGCCATGAAGAGCACAGTTTACAAGGTACTGCACAATTTAAATGAAGAAGAGCCGTCCTGATGGACGGCTCTTCTTTTTTTTAGTATGACGGGCATGCCGTCAGTCTGTGGTGAAAGTCCACAAGGGGCGTAGTTGCCGACGAACCCCAAAGCGACTCCCAAGGTTTGCA
>OMRF01000191.1 GCA_900313435.1 uncultured Lachnospiraceae bacterium
CTTCAGCAAAGAAGCGGAACCGATAATAAAGAGGCTTTCAGAAAGCGTTTCAAAGAGGCTGAGAAGAGATAAGGTCTTTGGAAAGACAATCTTTGTCAGCGTAAAGACTTCCGATTTCAAGAGGCATTCAAAACAGACTGCTCTTTCAGATTCAACGGACAGCGCAAAGGAAATTTCGGAAAATGCGATGTCGCTCCTTAAAGAGCTTTCATTTGAAAAAGGCGGCGGACTCCTTGAAAATGGGGGAGGCTACCGTCTGATAGGCGTTGGTGTATCCGGGATAGATCATGGTGAGAACCGACAGCTTTCGCTCTTTGAGCTTTTGGATGAGAAGTCAGATCGAAATGAGCGCGAGCGTGAAAGAAAGCTTGAGGCGCTTTCTGATCTCCTAGACAAAAAATTCGGTGAGGGTGTCATAGTAAAGGGAACGGACAAGCTCTGAAGGCCCGACATTATTATCTGAGCCAGGTGCCCGTGATCTGAGCATGCGATACGTCGTGCCCTTTATCGTCAGTCACATCGACTTCATAGAAGGCGATCCTTTTTCCGCTCTTTACCAGGCGCGCCGTTGCAAAAAGCGTGCCGTCAGAGGGGGAGAAGAGGTACTGGATCGAACTTGAAGTATTAACGCACATCCTTCCTCTCGTGTTTGTTGCCACTGCGAAGGCAAAATCCGAAAGGACAAACATTACGCCTCCCATCACATGACCCGTGGCGGAAAGATGGGAGTCGTTTATCTTGACCGATACCTTTGAATAGTCGTCACCTGCCTCATCGATCACGATACCGGTGGCTTCCATGGCGTATTTGTCCGAAGCAAAGAAGTTTCTGACTTCTTCAAGCTCCCTTTCATCAAATTTTTCCGACATAAGGTTTTCTCCTTTACTCGATCACTGAAGCAAGCTCCGGGAAAGAAGTTATCTTTTCGTCAAAATGCTCCGGTGTTCCGAAACCGTATGACGCAAAGATGAAGGGGACTTTTGCTTCTTCGCAAGCCAGACGGTCTCCGTCGGTATCTCCGACATAGACAGGGGCGTTAAGATTATTTCTTTTTACCACGAGCTTTATATTTTCGGCCTTTGAGAGACCGTTATTTCCGAAGCATTCATGATCTGTTATGAGATCGGTGAAGCCCCCTTTTTCCATAACAAGCTCTATGTAGCCTTTCTGACAGTTTGAGATTATAAAGAGCCGCTTTTTTAAAGAAAGAGTTTTTAAGGTATTAAGAACTCCGGGAAAGAAGATGTCACAGGGATCGCTTCCAAGGATATCATCTTCAAGGGCGATAGCCTCTTTTTGCGCTGCGCGCCTTATTTCTTCGGGAATGTCGGGCAGCAGTTTGTCAAAGATCTCATCCATGGGGCGCCCGAAGAGTCCTTTTAAGGTATCGGGACTGACTCTCCCTTCATCTATTCCCTGATCTCTGAAGGCTCTTTTGTAAGCCTTTGAAACCAGCGGGGTTGAGTCCCACATAGTCCCGTCGATATCAAGGAGGATTCCGTCTGTTTTTATCATTGATACTACTCCGTTTTTGGGATTGTCATTGTAATAAGAAAGGCAGGACATATGCCCTGCCTGCCTCATTAACGTCGATGCGACTGGATTCGAACCAGCGACCTCTACGTCCCTAACGTAGCGCTCTACCAAGCTGAGCCACGCATCGATAATGTTCTCTACAACTTGAACAGCCCGTACAATATAGCAAACCTTGAAAACTATTTCAAGGGAAATTTATTCTTTTTTAAGGGAGGGTGGATTGATATGCTGTCAGATAAAAATACTTGACAACTTAATTAGCCATGAATATAATGGCAAAGTCGCTCGGATTTCAAGGGGAGTTTTTTTGATGCAGTTTGAAGACAGAATAAGGTCCGGCTATCTTTTCGATCTCTATGGCGAGCTTTTGAATGAGAACCAGAAGGAGATTTATGAGGAGTACTTCATAGAGGATCTTTCAATGTCGGAGATCGCTAATGAGCGGGGCATCACGAGACAGAGTGTCTCAGACCTTATAAAGCGATGCACTCAGTCCCTTGAAAAATATGAGAAAAGGCTCGGGCTTCTTCAGAGATTTCTTGATATCAGGAGCCTTGCCGAAAAGATAGAAGAGATCTCAGCCGACAAAAGCACCTATGAAAGCGAGGCTTCAAGGCAAAAGATCAATGAGCTTTCAAAAGAGATAGCGGAGTCGCTTTAAATATGGCATTTGAAAGTCTTTCCGAAAAATTTCAAAGGGTATTCAAGAATCTTCGTGGTAAAGGCCGCCTTTCAGAGGATGATGTAAAAGCCGCCATGAAGGAAGTCCGTATGGCGCTTCTTGAGGCCGACGTGAATTTCAAGGTAGTAAAGGATTTCACGAAGGATGTTACCGAAAAGGTTACAGGGACAGATATCTTAAACGGCTTAAACCCCGCGCAGACAGTCATTAAGCAGGTGGCTGACTCACTCACCGAACTTATGGGAGGTGACGTAGCCGAGCTTCCCATGGCAGCCGGTCAGGGAATTACGGTCATCATGATGGTGGGTCTCCAGGGTGCAGGAAAGACGACTTCCGCAGTTAAGCTTGCAGGTTACCTTATAAAGAAGGGAAAGAAGCCGCTGCTCAGTGCCTGCGATGTTTACAGACCCGCGGCTATAGACCAGCTCAAGAAGAACGCTGAAAAGCTCTCTGTTCCGGTATTTTCACTGGGTACCGAAAAAAGCCCGGTGGAGATTGCCGAGGAGGGATATCTTGAAGCAAAGAAGACCGGATGTGATGTTTATATCATAGATACGGCCGGACGGCTTCAGATAGATGAAGATATGATGCAGGAGCTTGCTGACATCAAGTCAAAGGTTTCTGTTATGAACACGCTCCTTACCGTAGATGCCATGACAGGTCAGGAGGCGGTGAATGTAGCTTCAGCCTTTCAGGAAAAGGTTGGGATCAACGGCATTATCCTTACAAAGCTGGATGGCGATACAAGAGGTGGAGCTGCTCTTTCCGTAAGGGCTGTCACGGGACAACCTGTTTACTTCTGCGGTATGGGAGAAAAGCTCGAGGATCTTGAGCCCTTCTATCCCGACAGGATGGCAAAGAGGATACTCGGAATGGGGGATGTTTTCTCCCTCATTGAAAAGGCCGAGGCTGCCATAGACAAGGAAAAGGCCGAAGAGCTTTCAAAGAAAGTCGGAAAAGCCGAGTTTGATTTTAATGATTATCTCATGTCTCTTGAGCAGATGAGGCAGATGGGCGGAATATCGAGTGTTATGGGACTTCTCCCCTCAATGCCCGGCGTGAGCAAGAAAAAGCTGGACGAGATCACGGGAAATGTGGATGAGAGTGAGTTCCTCGTGACAGAGGCTCTTATCAAGTCAATGACGCCGGAGGAGAGGGCAAAGCCTGACATATTAAACCCCTCAAGGAAGAACAGGATTGCCCGCGGGGCAGGAGTTGACATATCGGTGGTGAACCGCTTCGTAAAGCAGTTTGAGCAGTCAAAGAAGATGATGAAGCAGTTTGCCGGAAAGAAGGGAAAGAAGAAGAGATCTTCCTTTGGTTTTCCGGGAATGGGAATGCCCTTCTGACAGTTGGTAAAAACCGGACAAAGGTTTTACATATTATTATTTAACAAAGAGTTTGGAGGAAAGACGAAAAATGGTAAAGATCAGACTTAGAAGGATCGGAAAGAAAAAGGCTCCCTTTTACCGCATTATCGTTGCGGACGAGCGTTCACCGAGAAACGGACGATTCATAGAGGAGATAGGGACTTATGATCCCTTAAAGGATCCCAGCGAATTCCATGTAGATGAAGAGGCGGCAAAGAGGTGGCTTTCAAATGGCGCACATCCCACAGAGACAGTAAGCCGTATATTCAAGAAGTGCGGGATCATTGAGAGCGCAAAGTAAAGGAAAGATAAGGCCATGAAAGAACTTGTAGAAGTTATAGCAAAGGCTCTTGTCGATAACCCCGATGAAGTAAAGGTTACCGAGGAGCTGAGCGGCAAGACAAAGGTTGTTAAGCTCTCCGTGGCCAAGTCCGACATGGGCAAGGTCATAGGACGGCAGGGGAGGATCGCAAAGTCGATCCGTGCCGTTGTGAAGGCTGCTGCCATGCGCGATGATGAGAAGGTCATCGTGGACATTGACGACTGAGGCGATGGAGGATTATTTCCGGATAGGCGTAATAACAAGACCCCACGGTGTACACGGAGAGATGAAGGTCTATCCCGTGACTGATGATATCAACAGATTCAAAGGGATGAAGGAGATCCTGATGGGACCTCCGGAGGACAGAAAAGGTGATCTTTCGACCGTAAAGGTTGAAGGCGTCCGGTTTCAGAAGAACATGGTACTCCTTAAGCTTTCGGGTGTGGAGTCACCGGAGGATGCCAGAAAGTACTCAGGCTTTCAACTTTATGTGAAAAGAGAGGATGCGATAGCGCTTTCCAAAGATGAGTATTATGTCTCCGATCTGATAGGACTTTCAGTCCTTTCCGAAAAGGGGGAAAAGCTTGGGATGCTCTCGGATGTCTTAAAGACCGCTGCGAATGATGTTTATGTCGTTAAGGGAGAAAGGGAGATACTGATCCCGGCCGTGAAGGAATATGTGCTTTCCATTGACCTTGAAAAAGGTGAGATGACAGTGCTTTTCGTGGAAGGGATGTGAGATATGGTATTTCATGTTCTCACGCTTTTTCCGGAGATGATAGAGGCAGTCGCAAAAGAAAGCATTTTGGGACGCGCGAGGAAAAGCGGACTCATAGATATCATTCCGGTAAATATAAGGGATTTTACCTTAGAGAAGCACGGGAAGGTCGATGATTATCCCTACGGCGGAGGACCCGGGATGGTGATGCAGGCAGAGCCTGTATATTCCGCGGCGATGCATGTGCTTAAAGAAACGGGCAACGCTCCCATAGTTTACATGACCGCTCAGGGGAGACCCTTTAACCAGACTGTCGCGGCTGAATACGCTGCGAAGGATCTTGACCACATCATCATACTCTGCGGTCATTATGAGGGGATCGATGAAAGGGTAATTTCAGAGCTTTCGCCCGATGAGATATCCATGGGAGATTTCGTCCTTACCGGTGGTGAGCTTCCGGCCCTGACCTTCATAGACTGCGTATCGCGGCTTTTTCCCGGTGTCCTTCACAACGAGGGATCGGCGCAGGATGAGTCATTTTCAAACGGCCTGCTCGAGTATCCGCAATATACGAGGCCGGAAAACTGGCGCGGAAGGGAAGTACCAAAGATCATCCTTTCAGGGGATCACGCCGCGGTGGACCGCTACAGACATGAGGAAGCAGTGAAAAGGACCATGGAAAGGCGGCCCGATATGTACAGCGCTTACAGCAATACGCCAAAAACGACTTGAAATAAAGTATTTGCTTTGATAGTATAGTTCAGTATTTATAGGAGGTTCAAACGAAATGAATGCAAATGAAGTCATTTCCGCGATCGAAGAGGAGCAGAAGAGAGAGACTCCACTTGAGATAGCGGTAGGAGATACCGTGAGGGTATCGGCAAAGATAAGGGAAGGCGAGAAGGAACGTATCCAGGTTTTTGAGGGCGTTGTGCTCAAGATACAGGGTACCGGCGCAAGGAAGACCTTTACTGTAAGGAAGTTCTCAAACGGCGTAGGTGTTGAAAAGACATGGCCGGTGAACAGCCCGAACGTTTCAAAGGTAGAGGTGGTACGTCACGGAAAGATCAGACGTGCCCGTCTTAATTACCTTCGTGACCGTATCGGAAAGCGCGCGAAGGTCAAGGAAAAGATCTGATCGTTTTTTTCATTGGTTTTAAAGAGGGCAGCCGGATAAGCGGCTGCCTTTTTTGGAGAATACATGAAAGAATTTTCCATGAGGAAAGGCCGCTTTTCAAAAAACTCTGACGGGCTTTCCTTCAGAAGGCGAAGAAAAAAAGTCGACAAGAAAAAAGTAAGTAAGGTGTTTCTGTATCTCGCCGAGATAGTCGTGATCGCAGCCCTTGCTTTTCTCACGGCCTACTCTTTCTTTTCGGGACTGAAGATGCACGGACAGTCGATGGAAAAGGGTATCGAGGATAATGATACTCTGCTTTTGAATAAGGCCATATATCATTTCAGGTCTCCGAAGAGAGGCGATGTCATTGCCTTTTACCCCTCGGGAAACAGGAACTCTTATCCATCCATAAAGAGGGTAATGGGCGTTCCGGGCGACACGATAAAGATAGAAGCGGGCTATTTGTATATCAACGGGCAGGAATACAAGGGGACTCCGAAGATCAGCGGGATCAAGGATCCCGGAATACTGGATGCCGGTGTGACGCTGGGGAATGACGAATATTTCGTCCTTGGTGACAATACGAACGCCAGCGAGGATTCCCGCTTTACAAAGATCGGAATGATAAGCAGATCAGACATCCTGGGTGTTATCTGGTGGGACGCAACCTTCCCCAGGTTCGGCATGGTATCCTGAGGGTATGAGATGATGGATTTTCACTGGTACCCCGGGCATATGACGGCCGCGATCCGGGAGATAGAAAAGAACTTAAAGCTTTTTGATGCCTTCATAGAGATAATTGATTCGAGATTCCCGAAGTCAAGCCAAAATCCCGAGCTTAAAGCGCTCTTCAACGGGAAAAAGCGGGCTTTTGTGCTTACAAAGGGTGATATAGCGGATGAAAAAAAGGTCCGTTCTTTCATCGATCAATCTCAAAAGGACGGGATAGCCGCTGTCTCGGTTGACGCGAGAAGCATTTCGGACGCAAAGAAGATAAGGGATGTCATCAACAGCCTTTCCGAGGAAAAGAAGGAACGGGACAGGAAACGCGGCATCAAGGGGAGACCCTTTCGCGCCGTTGTTTCCGGAGTTCCCAATGTGGGAAAATCCACGGTCATCAATTCCTTAAAGGGAAAGGCCTCCGCGAAGACAGGCAATGTTGCCGGAGTCACGAAGGGCGGACAGTGGCTTAACTGCGGCGGACAGATAGAACTCTTCGATACTCCCGGGCTGCTTCCGAAAAAGATCGAGGATCAACGCTCAGGACTCATCCTGGCGTACTTCGGCTCCATGAATGACGAGCTGTTTATGCAGGAAGAGCTTTTTGCAGAAGGCTTTCTATTGATCAGGGAAATGTGTCCCGGTTTGATAGGATCATACAGTAATATGGATGAGGCAAAAGAGCCCTATTCCTTTCTTTCCGAATATGCGGTAAAGAAGGGGCTTTTGAAGAAGGGAAATGAACCCGATACAAAGAGGGCAGCAATGCTCTTCATCAATGATATGAGGTCGGGAAAGGCCGGGAGGCTCTTTCTTGATGATATTAAGGAACTGTAATCTGAAAGGACAGTCATGGCAGAAAAAGAAATAGCTAAGGATGATCAGAAAAGGGCTGATGAAAAGGAGCGTTTCACCAAAAAGGATGTCCTTGAGATCATCTTCTACATCAGTCTGGTGTTGCTCGCCACTTTTCTCATAGTGACCTTTGTCGCCCAGAGGACAGTGGTTGAAGGAAATTCCATGAGCCCTACCTTAAAGAACGGAGACAATCTCATAGTAAGCAAGATAACCTACAAGGTGAAGGATCCCGAGCGCTTTGATATCATAGTCTTTCCCTTCAGGGAGAGTAAGGACACAAATTACATAAAGAGGATAATCGGGCTTCCGGGCGAAACAGTTCAGATCGATCACGAAGGAAATATATTCATAAACCATAAAAAGCTTGAAGAGAACTACGGCGCTGAAAAGATAAAAAATCCCGGGATAGCCGACGAACCGATAACGCTTGGTGAAGACGAATACTTTGTGCTGGGCGACAACCGTAATGATTCCAAGGATTCAAGATTTGCGGATGTAGGCAACATAAAAAGGAGCGCTATAATCGGCAAAGCGGTGTTTCGACTTTTTCCTTTCAACAAGATGCATGTCATAAACCATGATTTTTACGGTGACAGGTAAGAAGTGCCATGAATGAAGAGAGGCTTTCACGTGAGAGGGAGAGGCTTGAAGCCATGCGGCTCTATGAGCGGAAATATGAAGGAGATTACTCCCTGATATGCGGAGTTGATGAAGCGGGAAGGGGACCTCTCGCTGGGCCTGTGTGTGCCGGCGCCTGCATCCTGAAAAAGGACGAGGAGATATTATATCTAAACGATTCAAAAAAACTCTCCGAAAAAAGAAGAGAGGCACTCTTTCTTGAGATAAAGGAAAAGGCGTTAAGCTGGTCGGTTGCTTTTTCGGATGAGAAAAGGATTGATGAGATTAATATACTTCAGGCGACCTATGAAGCTATGAAGAAGGCTATAGAAGGGCTTTCCACTCCTCCTTCATTGCTTCTCATCGATGCCGTTCATATTCCGGACGTTTCGATAAAGCAGGTCTCCATCGTAAAAGGAGATGCCGCTTCGGTCTCGATCGCCGCTGCCAGCGTTCTCGCCAAGGTCTCAAGGGATCATTTCATGAAGGAAATGGATGAAAAGTACCCTGAGTACGGCTTTGCAAAGCACAAGGGCTACGGTACAAAGGCGCATTATGAGGCGCTTAAGAAGTACGGTCCCTCTCCGATACACAGGATGACTTTTCTTAAAAATCTTTCAGAGCATTGAAAAATCAAAAAAGATGCAGGTAAAGGATCTAGTCAATCAGTATTATAATAATCTGTCTGCCGGAAGCACTGTCGCGACAAAGACGAAGGGCGTTGAACAGCTTGTCTCGACGGTATCCGAGCTTCAGAAGGGGCAGGTCTTCGAAGGTACGATCTCATCCGTGAAGGGAAACAATGTGACACTTTCCCTTTCCAACGGACAGACTATTTCTGCGCGCCTTGACGGAAGCGTATCGCTTTCCGAAGGCGAGTCCGTTTTTTTTCAGGTAAGGGAATCCGACGGGAATCAGGTCAGGATAAGCCCCGTTTCCATCGGTGGCACAATGAACAATCCGACTCTCATGGATGCCCTGAATTCTGCCGGGATCCCGGTAAATGAAAAGACCTTAAACCTCGTAAATTCCATGATGCAGGAATCGATGCCGATAAATGCCGAAAATCTTTCCGATATGAACAGGCTTCTTTCCGCACATCCCACGGCCGATCCGAAGACCATAGTCTCTCTCACGAAGAACGGCCTTCCCGTAAATGATGACATGATACAGCAATATCAGAATTACAAGTCATCGGAGGGCGCCATCCTTGAGTCAGTGAAGGATCTGACAAATGATATCTTTGAAACTTTCTCATCTCCCTCTGTCTCTAATAATGATACATTCACCTTTCTTTCAAAGGTTGCGGATATCTTCAATGGCACAGTCTCGATCTCTGACGCGCCGACCATTCCCCCCGAAGCCATTATCGCAGAGGAAGAAGTTGACGGACAGAAACAGGAGCAGGTGCAGGGACAGGGACAGGAAAACGTGGATCTTCCTCAAAACGAGAAAGGCCTTTTGGAATTTCCAAAGGAAGGGACAACGATCGTTATCTCCCTGAAGGAGGGTGACATAGACAGTTCTCTGATCCCCCAAAATACGGCTGATGCTTCCGTAAGAGCTGAGAACATCGATCTTGAGACCCTTTCAAATGAAAAAGGAAAAGAATCCGGAACAGAAGTAAAAAATGAGGCTATAGTAAAAGAGGATAGTTCGCTCATAGAAAACTTATCTCCCGATAAGGGGGAAGCAGTGTCAAATCCTGCCGCTGCGGAAAAAGAAACGGAGCGGCCTCATGCAAGCTTTGTCATGCCTTCCGATGAAGAGGTGGCGAAGGCACCTGAGGATTCCCTTTCAAAAACAGTTCCAAAGGAGACCATGAAGGAACTTGATTCCTTTATCAGAAATAATGACTTAAGTGAACACCCTGCCTTTAAAGCGATCATGAATGAAGACGGCACCTTAAAGACGGATGTCCCGGCAAAAGAGGTCTTTAATGCTCTTCTTGCTGCTGCAAAGGATGAGCCGTCGCTCTCAAAACGGTTTTTAAACGAACCGTCCGTTAAAGATCTTATGAAAGGTCTCATGGAAAAAGAGTGGACAATGAAGCCAGAGGAGCTTTCAAAGCCGGGTGCCCTTAAAGACTTCTATTCAAAGCTTTCCGCGGACATGAGCATTTTGGGAAAGCACGCATCCGAGCTGTCTCATGATCCGAAGAACCCGGTCACGGTCACGGGAAACCTCATCCAGAATAATGTGGATTTCATAAACAATCTGAATCAGGCCTTCTCTTATGTCCAGGTCCCCGTGAGGATGAACGGACAGAATAAGACGGCAGATCTTTATGTCTATACAAACAAAAAAAAGGTGAGGGAAGAGGGAGATGAGCTCTCCGCCTTCCTGCATTTTGATCTTGATAACCTTGGCTCTACCGACATTTCCGTAAAGCTTAAGGGAAAGAATGTGGATACGAAGTTTTACATGGAGGATGATGCATCCTACGAGCTTGTCAAAAACAATATCCATATATTAAATGATCAGCTTTCCGCGCTAGGTTATACCTCGAAGATTACCGTGGAAAATGATCAAAAGCCCGTGAACCTCGTAAAGGATGTCCTTGAAAAGGATGTTTCGGTATCAAAGACGGGTTCCCTCCAGAGATATTCCTTTGATATGAGGGCATAAGTCATGGCGCGCAGCAAGGGAGTTCCTTTTTCGGGAGCAAAGAGGGAAAAAGATAAGACCGCGGTGGCGCTTTCTTATGAGCCCGGCGACAGTGCGCCGAAGATCCTTGCCACTGGAAAGGGGCATATCGCGGAAAAGATAATAGAAGAGGCGAAGAAGAACAACGTCCCCTTCTATCAGGACAATAAGCTTGCAGAAACGCTTTCAGCTCTTGAGATCGGGGATGCGATACCTCCCGATCTTTACGAGGTAGTTGCGCAGATTCTTGTGTTCGTTGACGGGATGGACAAGGTCAAAAAGAAGCTCGGAAATAAAGTATGAACAAGAGAACATTGGGAAAGGAAAAAGAATCTCTTGCGGCCTCCTTTCTCACAGAGCAGGGCTTTCGCATCATAGAAAGGAATTTCAGATGCAGAGCTGCTGAGATAGACCTGATCGCGTGGGATGGTAACATACTCTCATTCATAGAAGTTAAGTACAGAAGCTCATCACGATGCGGAGATCCGCTGGAAGCTGTGGGGGCAAATAAGCAGAGAAAGATATATGAAGCAGCGCTTTTTTATATTGCTAAAAAAGGGGTAGCTTCGGATACTCAGATGAGATTTGATGTGGTATCCATCCTCGGAGATGATATCACCCTCATAAAAAACGCTTTTTTTGTTTGAAATACGGAGAGATCACAATATGGCAAAAAGGACAGTGGCCGTCGTGGGACGCCCCAACGTAGGAAAATCCACACTTTTTAATGCCCTGTGCCGGGAGAAGATATCTATAGTCTCTGATGAGCCAGGAGTGACAAGAGACAGGATATATGCCACCTGCGAGTGGCTCGATACAAAGTTTAACCTTATCGATACCGGAGGGATAGAGCCTGACAACGGCGACTATCTCAAAAAAGAGATGGTTGAGCAGGCATTTGTCGCCATTGAAAGTGCGGATGTCATTATCTTTGTGACCGATGTGCGGGATGGGCTTACGGCAGACGATATGGAGGTTGCAGCCCTCCTTCGCAGATCAAAAAAGCCCGTGGTTCTTTGTGTGAACAAGGTGGATTCCTATGAGAAGTTCAAGGATGATATCTATGAGTTCTATAATCTCGGGCTGGGAGATCCATTTCCGGTCTCAGCTTCTTCGATGTCGGGCTTCGGCGATCTTCTTGATGAAACCGTGAAACATCTTCCGTCTACATCTGAAGAAGATGATGAAGAAGGCATCACAAAGGTTGCTGTCATAGGAAAGCCCAATACCGGAAAATCATCCCTCGTGAACCGGCTTTCCGGGAAGAAGCGCGTCATAGTTTCCGATATCGCGGGCACTACCCGTGACGCCATAGATACGAGGGTGAAATATCAGGGCAAAGAATATATACTTATTGATACTGCCGGACTTCGAAGAAAGAGTAAGATAAAAGAAAACCTTGAGCGATACAGCATCATAAGGGCTGTGTCTGCCGTGGAAAGGGCTGATGTAGTTGTTCTGATGATAGACGCCGGGGAAGGTGTAACAGAGCAGGATGCGAAGATAGCCGGGATAGCTCACGAAAAGGGGCGGGGGATCCTGATAGCCGTAAATAAGTGGGATCTTCCCGAGAAAGAAAACGGCACGGCGGAAAAATTTGCGCGTGAAGTTAGAAGGATACTTTCCTTCATCCCTTATGCAGATATCATCTTCATCTCGGCAAAGACCGGTCAGAGAGTTGACAGGGTCTTTCAGAAGATAGATATGATATACGAGAACATGAACAGGCGGATCGCAACCGGAGTCTTGAATGAGGTGCTGTCCGAGGCTGTCGCCATGCAGCAGCCTCCATCTGACAAGGGAAAGCGGCTGAAGATCTTTTATATGACCGAAGTTTCAGTGAATCCGCCGACCTTTGTTATCTTTGTAAATGACAAAAAGCTCATGCATTTTTCATATACGAGATATATTGAGAACAGGCTGCGTGAAGCATTTGAATTTGACGGAGTGCCGCTTAACTTTATAATCAGGGTAAAAAGCGGCGAGGAGGATTGAAATTGCAAGTTACATACAGGCTTCTGTCATTTCTGATAGGTTACGCGATAGGAAACATATCCTTCGGATACATCCTGGGAAAGATCAAAAAGAAGGATCTTAAGACCCATGGCAGCGGCAATATAGGCGCAACGAATTCGCTCAGGGTGCTGGGCGCTTCTGCCGGCATCATAACTCTTGCTTTTGATGTATTGAAGGCCGTGATCGCGGGAGGTATAGCCTATCTTATCTTCTCAAGGGTGCCCGGTGCGCTGGAAACCGCGTCAATAAAGCTTTTGATGGCGTACGCGGGTTTTGGCGCGGTGATCGGTCATATCTTTCCGGTATACTTAAAATTCATAGGCGGAAAGGGAATAGCAACGGCACTTGGACTTATGATCATCGCCTTTCCGGCAACGATCCCTGTATGCGTCGCGGCCTTCCTTATCGCCGTGATCCTTACAAGATATGTGTCCTTAGGCTCAGTCCTTGCAGCTCTTGCGCTGATCGTACAGTCAGTCTGCTTTGCACTTCTGATCCCGTCGCTTCTCCCTTATCAGGGAACGGAAGTATATGAAGCTATGGCGTTTGGCGTTATAACCGGGCTTATCGCGATAATAAAGCACCGCTCAAACATAAAGAGGCTTATCACCCATACCGAGAACAAGCTTTCATTCCATTCAAAGAAAGCTTCCGGTGAAGAAGAGGAGGAAAAAAGATAATGTCAAAGATAGCGGTTCTTGGCTCCGGGACCTGGGGGACGGCCCTTTCGGTCCTTCTCCTCAAAAACGGGCATGATGTAGTCCTCTGGTCCTTCATGGAGGAAGAGGCAGAAAAACTCAGAAATGAAAGAGTGCATCCGTCGCTTCCGGGATCTACGATACCTGATGAGCTTATTATCACTTCGGATGCCGGTGAAGCCTTGAAAGACGCTTCGCTCATCGTGATGGCTGTTCCCTCCACGGCAACGCGCGAGACTGCGGAAAGGATAAAGACTCTGGTAAGGCCTGATCAGCCCATAGTAGTGGTTTCAAAAGGGATAGAAGAGAAAACTCTTTTCATTCAGACCGAGATTATAGAGGACGTTATCCCCTCTGCCAAAACGGCAGTACTTTCCGGCCCCTCACACGCGGAAGAAGTGATAAGATCCCTTCCCACAGTCGTGGTGGCAGGCTCCAAAGATAAGGAACTTGCGCTCTTTATTCAGGAGACCTTCATGAATCCCGACTTCAGAGTTTATGAAAGTAACGATGTGAAGGGGATAGAGCTCGGAGGCTCCTTAAAGAACGTGATAGCCCTTGCTGCCGGGATGTCTGACGGACTTGGCTACGGAGACAACGCGAAGGCGGCCCTCATTACGAGAGGTGTCCACGAGATGAGTACTCTTGCCGTTGCCTGCGGCGCGAACCCTTCGACGCTTTCCGGCCTCACCGGTATAGGAGACTTAATAGTGACCTGCGATTCCATGCATTCAAGGAACAGGAGAGCCGGAATCCTTATAGGACAGGGCAAGACTATGGAAGAGGCAACCAAGGAGGTTAAGATGGTCGTAGAAGGCGTTTATTCAGCCAAGGCCGCCCTTGCCCTCGGGAAAAAATATAATGTCTCATTACCCATAATGGAAGCCGTGAACAAGGTGCTTTTTGAAGGTCTTCCCTGCCGGGACGCTGTCTACTCCCTGATGTGCCGCGAAAAGAAGAGCGAGTTTTAGCCAACACAAGATTTTGTATTTCATTCCTTGCCATTTTACATCATATTGTATATAATGCTCTGTGGTCTCCTGACGGAGATGACAGATAGCGTTATTGATGGTTTCTTTTGGAGTGATCTGAAATGGGAATGGAACTTGAATTCACACTTCCGGTTTTTTCCGGTCCGTTGGAGCTTTTGCTCCATCTTATTGAAAAGAACAAGGTCAGCATCTATGATATTCCTATTGCCGAAATTACCGAACAGTATATGACGGTCATCGAGGAAATGAAGAGGCGGGATCTTGATATAATGAGCGAATTCCTCGTAATGGCATCGACGCTTCTTTCCATAAAGGCAAAGATGCTGCTTCCGAAGGAAGAGACGGTTTCGGAGGATGAGGAGGATCCGAGGGAGGAGCTTGTAAGGAAGCTCATAGAATACAGGATCGTGAAGAATGTATCCGAAAAACTCCGCCAGATGAACGAAGAGGCCGGATGTGTCTGCTTCAGGAAGCCTTCGATCCCGGAGGAGATCCTTTCATATGAGGAGCCTGTTGATGTCAGGGAGCTTGTAAAGGGACTTTCCCTTGCAAAGCTCAACGAAATATTCGAAGAGGTTTTGAAGAGGGCGGACAAGAGAGTTGATCCGGTGAGGAGTTCCTTCGGAAGGATAAAGAAGGAAGAGGTCACCGTGGATGAAAAGATAGCCTATGTCTCGGCTTATCTTTTGAAGCACAGGAGCTTCTCCTTCAGGGAGCTTCTGATGGAGCAGTCCACAAAGACTGAAATAATCGTTACTTTCCTTGCTGTACTTGAACTTATCAAATCCGGAGAAATTTTTACAAAACAAGAGAGCATTTTTTCCGATATTGTGATAGAATCACGTTTGTCTGCCGCCTGATAAAGGAAATTCACATGGATAGAGAAGAATTAAAATCAGCGGTCGAAGGGATACTGTTTGTTATGGGAAACTCAGTATCCTCGGACACTATCGCCTCTGCCCTTGAGATCTCAAAGGAAGAGGCCGAGGGTCTTCTTTCGATGCTCGCGGCCGAATATGAGAGCAACCGCAGGGGGATAAGGATCACAAAGCTTGACGATTCTTATCAGATGTCTTCTGCTTCGGAAATATATCCTTATCTCATCAGGATAGCAAAGGAGCCGAAGAAGAGAGTACTTACGGATACGCTTCTCGAAACACTTTCCGTCATTGCTTATAAGCAGCCCGTGACGAAGGCAGAGATAGAGCGGGTCAGGGGGGTGTCAAGTGAGCACGCCGTAAACAAGCTTGTGGAGTACGACCTTGTCTGCGAGGTCGGAAGGCTTGACGCACCGGGGAGACCGATGTTGTTTGGGACAACGGAGGAGTTCTTGCGTTCCTTCGGCGTTTCGGATATAAAGGATCTTCCGGAGCCTCCGGAGGAGCTTCTTGAGAAGTACAGGATGGAAGCCGAGGAAGAGGCAGGATCAGGAAACAAGGACAGTGACAATATAATCACGGTCTGAAGTTATAAATTTATTACAAGATGGAGGAAATGAAAATGGAAGGAGTTTCAAAGAGCCCGGCGCTTTCGAGGATTGAGAGCATCCTTGATGAGAACAGCTTCGTCGAGCTTTTTTCTCTTGTCACGAGGAGAAACACGGATTTCAATGCTCTTCTGAATGAAGGCTCCGGTGGGAACGATGGCGTTATCACTGGTCATGGCCTCATCAACGGAGAACTCTGTTTCGTGTTTGCACAGGATCCTTCGGTAATGAAGGGAAGCATCGGAGAGATGCATGCGAAAAAGATCAGGGATCTTTTTGACATGGCACTCAAGGTTGGCGCTCCCATCGTAGGTATCCTTGATTCCTCAGGCATCAGGCTTTCCGAGTCTCTTGACTCTATAGAGGCTGTCGGAAGCATCATCAGAAAGATCACAGACTTAAAGGGCAGGAGCGTATTCTATACGGTGGTATGTGGACAGGCTGGCGGCGGAGTATCGGCTATCGCTGCGCTTTCCGATTTCTGCTTTGCGGCTGAGGGTTCGTCCCTTTTTGTTA
>OMRF01000226.1 GCA_900313435.1 uncultured Lachnospiraceae bacterium
CAATGTGTATCTCATTGTCCGAAAGTATATAGACCGCAGGAAGTTCATGGCTCAAAAACAGTGCCATGCCTTCATCCGCGGAATATGCGCCTGTCTTCTGAAATATCAGTCTGTCCCCTACCCTGATGTCAAAAAGGGGAACGTTCCTTACCATCACGTCATTTATAGTACAGAGTATACCGGATATGGACCATTTCTTTTCCTCGCCATCCCTTTCGGGAACCTGAGTGATGTGAGGAATGCTCATCCCGCCTATCTGTCCGTCATACTGAAGCTGGTGTATCCCTCCGTCCGTCAGGAGATAATTAACGCCTTCGTTGCTCTTTTCATCCATGACCTCGGTAACATAATATCCCGTTTCCGCGGCAAGGAATCTCCCGAGCTCTATCGTAACGGGAAATATCTCCGATGCTTCGGAAACCGCATTTTCAAAGATCTCCCATTCATCATCCGTTATGCCCTGTCTCTTGTCATGCACGAAATAACTGATGAAAAGACCGGGTCCGTACTCTATCCTCTCTATCGGAGCACCGTATTTTTCCTTAAGCTCCTTTGCGAAGACAGCAACAGTCGAAAGCTCTTCCGCCATTTTTTTGAAATCATTTTTCTGTGTGCCGGGGAAAAAGTGGATGCCTGTTATCTTTACAAAGGGATCCTTCCCGTTGGAAGCGATCTCATCGATCACATCTTTTTCCATACCGAACTTGTTTCCGGAGGTGAGGCGGGGATAAATAAGAACCGTCCGCTTTGCCTCGTGGGCAAGGGTTTTCAGAAGCTCGTACTGGTTTTTTGACTCTGCGGTAAAGACGGGAAGAACTTCATTTTCGTCAAATATCCTTTTGGTCTCATCAGGCTTTTTGATGACTCCGGAGATGAACATCTTCTCTGTAGGAACACCGCATTCCTTCGCGATCAGGTATTCTCCGAAGGAACAGATCTCGAACCTGTCCACCAGAGGCATCATCCCCTTTATCAGAAAAGGATTTGCCTTTATCGCATAGCAGACCTCAGAGGTTTTTGGAAGGTGCTTCCGGAGGGCTCCCACGGTATCGGACAGTCCGTCCGTATCATATATGTAAAAGGGCGTCTTCAGATTTTGCGCCGCTTCAAAAACCTGCTTTTTCATTGAGCACCTTTCTGTCGATCTTTCCGTTATGGTTTAAAGGCATGCTTTCAAGCATTATGAATCTGTTTGGTATCATATAGGCGGGAAGCTTTTCGTTAAGGGACTTCCTTACATCCTTCTTGTCCACCGTGCCTGTATAAAAGCAGACAAGCATCCCGTTTTCTTTGTTGAAGACGCAGGAAGTCTCACTCACGTTTTCTGTCTTTGAAATCGCGTTTTCTATTTCCTCAAGCTCGATCCTGTGGCCCATACGCTTGATCTGGAAATCCTTTCTCCCGGCGAAATAGAGCTGCCCGTCATCCTTATAGGACGCAAGATCGCCTGTCCTGTAGGTAAATTCGGGTGTTCCTTCTCCCGTATCCATCATGAAAAAGGCCTTGTTTGTTTCCTCACTGCTTCCGAAATAGCCCTTTGTCATGCACTCTCCGGATACGCATATTTCGCCTTCTTTATCCTTTTCGTTGATGATCTTTCCCTCGCTGTCGACGATGAACACCTTTCGCCCGGGAAAGACCTTTCCCAGGGGGAGCTTTGACTCCATGGAAAAATCTTTCGGCATCTCATAATAGGTGCAGTTGCAGGTGATCTCGGTGGGACCGTACAGGTTCACATATTCCGTATCGGGAAGTGCCCGTCTCCAGATGGAAAGCTGCTTTGCCGGCATAGCCTGCCCGGAGAACAGGACCTTTCTGATCTTCTCTGGAACCCTGTATGAAAATATATCCATCCCTGAAAGGATCGAAAGCGCGGGAACCGCCCAGATCAGTATCGTGATATCGTTGTCGCAGAGGAAGTCCATGAGCTTCGGCGGAACGGAAAAATAATCCTTGTGTATCATCACAAGGGTCGCCCCGGTCTTTGCCGATGAATAAAGATCCTTTACGGATATGTCAAAATCGAGCGGAGCCTGATTCCCGATCCTGTCGTTCTCATTGATGCCGAATATGTCAACGAAGTCATCAATGAATCTGATGACTGACTTCATCGGAACGACAACTCCCTTCGGAGTCCCGGTCGTCCCCGACGTGAACATCACATAAAGAGGATCGTCATCTGTGGCTCCGGCCTTTCTCTCAGAAAGCAGCGCTTCGTCAGCTTCACGCGAGTCTCTTAACTTTGCCGCATTAAAGACCTTTCCCGAAAAGCCTGCCTTTTCAAGCTTTTCCATCCCCTCATCATCCGTGATCACTGCAGGGGGCGTGAGCACATTTATTATCTTCATAAGGCGCTCCGCGGGCTGCTCCTGTGACACCGGAACATAAGTGCCGCCGGCATAGACTATCCCGTAAAAACAGGATAATGTGAGTGCGCCCTTTTCCATAAAGACGGGAATGTAGGAATGGGCTTCGACCTCTTTTGAAAGCGCCGTCCCTATTGCTTTTGCGTCACGTACCAGCTCTTCAAAGGTCAGTGTATAGTCAGGCCCTTCCACGGCATTTTTCTTTGGATCTCTTTTGCAGGTCTCTTCGATATAATCCGTAACCCGCCTTACTGCTTCAGCCATTTTTTTCCTTTCCGGATCGAAAGCTTTTTTCTTCAAAACATAATCTGTTTTATTATATGGACTTACGCTTCTTTTTGCAACTTTATTGCAAATGTGCGATGATTGTGAAGCGGAGGTTTTTATGGTGGAAGTGATCTTGAAAAAGGGCACCGGGAGGAGCTTAAAAAGCGGCGGTGCCTTCATATACGATAATGAGATAGACTGCACAAAGGGTGAGTTTGAAAACGGGGACATCGTAAAAGTCCTTGATTTCGATGGCTTCTTTTTGGGGTACGGCTTCATCAACATAAATTCCGTTATCAGGATAAGGATGCTCTCCCGTTTCCGAAAGGAACCGCCGGATGAAACTTTTTTCAGGGAGCGGGTAAAGGCCGCATGGGATCTTAGAAAGGCTGTCATTGATACAAGCTGCTGCAGGATAATCTTCGGGGAAACGGATTTTCTCCCGGGACTTACGGTAGACAAATATGAAGACATCCTGGTCTTCGAATGCCTCGCCCTCGGCATGAAAAAGCTTCTTCCAACAGTAATTCCGGCACTCGTTTCGGTACTTTCAGAGGACGGGGTTAATATACGCGGTGTGTATGAAAGGTCCGATGCCCCTGTCATCAGAAAAGAAGGACTTGATCCCGTAAAGGGATGGTACTTTAAGAAAGATCCCTCCGATGAGATCCCGACTGATATCATCATCACGGAAAACGGGATAAGATACAGGGTGGACTTTGAAAACGGCCAAAAGACCGGCTTCTTTTTGGATCAGAAGAATAACAGAAAAAAACTCCATGACCTTGTGAATGGACTTAAGAATGCCGGAGAAAAAGTAAATGTCCTTGACTGCTTCACCCATATCGGAACCTTTGCCTTAAATGCCGCAAAGGGCGGCGCCGATTCGGTCACCGCTCTTGATATTTCCTCGAAGGCTATTGAAGATGCAAGGGAAAATGCTTCCATAAACGGCCTCTCCGACAGAGTGTCATTCATAGAATGTGATGTGTTTGAAATGCTTCCGAAGCTTTATTCCGAAGGGAAGAAATATGACATTGTCGTTCTCGACCCTCCGGCTTTTACGAAGTCAAGAGAAGCTACAAAGCGCGCCATTGCCGGTTATCGAGAGATCAATATGAGAGGGCTCTCACTCGTGCGGGAATGCGGTTTCCTCCTTACCTGCTCATGCTCTCACTTCATGACAAATGAACTTTTCAATAAGATGATGCGGGAAGCAGCAAGAGGCGCAAAGAAAAGGTTAAAGCAGCTTTCGTTCAGCCAGCAGGCGCCTGATCACCCTGTCCTCATAAACTCCGAAGAGAATTCATATTATCTGAAATTCTTTATTTTTCAGGTGATGACGGAGCTGTAGCACTGTCGGAAGGTTTTGAAGGCTTTCCTCCTATCCTGTCCATCCGAAGGATCTGAAGTGTCTCATCGGGAAGGAACTCATAGCCGAAGATGACTCTCTCTTTGTTTGGCATTTCAAAGACTCCCTCGCAATTCTTTAAGGGGCAGTATTCGGGCTGCATGGTGATCACCCCTTTGGAATAATGAATGCCGCATATATGCTTTATCACAAAGCTTCCAATGGCCGTGAGATATTCGGGCGTATAGGGACCATCCTTTTTACACAGATGAAGCAGGACCTTAAATGCCGTTCCCTTGTAACCTGCCTCATAGAGTGTTTCGGGGAGCATGGAAAGCGCAATGGGACCTAAGGTCTCGAAAGAAAACTCCCTTTGCGACACAATGCTGTTCAGTCTCTCCCCGGCTTCCTTTTTTGTGACAAACTCATCTCCCTCGTCCGGAAGTAAGTCAAAGCCAAGCGCCCTGATGAGGCCGTCCACAGAAAGCAGCGGAAGATCTTCCTTTTTCGCGAAGGCCTGGCGGTAGGCTAAAAGCGCGCCCTCGCCCACCTCTTCAAAATGCCCTATATCATCGAGGAACTCCGATCTGATCAGGCTGTCCATGGAAACATAGGATACAAGGGCCCTTGCGATCTTCTCCATCAGCTTTCCTGAATGACAGAGATAAGCTGTCCCCATATCCCTGTATCTGTCAGCAAAGAGCATCCTCTCGGAAGGATCCGGTATATCGGATGCGCTGTCGCCGAGCGGAACCCCGTAATCGACAAGGTACTTCGACTTCGTATTATTATTCTTCTTTCTGAGGCCGGATCTCATACCGGGGATCAGAGAAGGTGCGGAAGCTTTCTTTTCAAAATAAGAAAACCAATTCTTCATGAGATCGTAGTTTTCAAGAAGGATCTCTCCGTCTCCTGTGATATCATACATCCTGTATGCAGCTTCTATGACGGAATCTCCCCAGCCCGCGCTATGGACATTCCAATTATTATCCTTCCCATTATCCCTCTGATTGGGATTCATCGGGCTTATGGCGCCGTTCTTCTTCTGCCACTCAAAGATCTTTTTTAAGTATTTTCTCAGATTCTCCTCGCTCGCCAAAAGATCGAGCATTCCCTTCGCCCCGGCTGTAAGATATATCATCTTTCCCGCGCCTTCTCCCTTTGAAGAATAGCCGTCAGAAAAGAGACCCGTGAAGAAGCCCTTCGCCGAATCTGTGCATTTCTTAAATGCTGTGTCTATTTCACTGTTTGATGATCTGAAGGCTGCCCTCACCTTCATTTCGGAATAATAGGGTATCGCGGAAAGTTTGAAATATCTGAGGTCGAAGTCAGCATCGATGACAGCGTACCTCATGGAAAAAACAGAAAAATGAGAAGTATAATTATTCGTCCCCCGCTTCGTCCTGTAGCTTATCCTCCGGTTTCTCTCAAGGGATCTTTTTTCAATCTCCGGGCTGTCAACAAATGTAAATGTGACATTTCCGCCGGCAGGAGCATCATAGATCGTAAAGGTGATACCCCCTGAGACAAACCTTCCGAAATCACAGAGATCCATGGATATCCGCTTTGCAGTGACAATATCGTGAGGCATGATACTATCGGAAATGACAGTCTTTGGCATTGACTCAAAGTTCTTTTTGATGTCAAGCTCACGGGCAGATCTTGAAAAGACTACCTTTCCGAAGGTTGCATCATAGCTTTCTCCAAGCACCAGATCATTCTCCCGGATCGGCCCTGAATTGGACGCTTCAAAGCTGTTGTCCGAATGCATGACGCAAATGCCATCCGAGTAGAGCGCCGCGATCAGTGAGAGATC
>OMRF01000192.1 GCA_900313435.1 uncultured Lachnospiraceae bacterium
AAACCTCGGAAATTTATAAATATCAACTATGAGTTGGTAAATAGCCAATAGCCATATCCCCTTATTTGATTATGCAGGCGAAGCATTACACAGCCATTACCCCTGTCTCCCTTAGATTTACCCTTTCTTGAAGTGTATCGACGCATTCTTGATCTCTGCCCAGCTGTATTCGACCATGTATCTGCCGTCGTAGGCGTTTACCGCTTCCATGTCGCCGTCAAGCATATGATAATAGTCGCAGTCCAGAAGATCCCTTCTGATGGCGATCTGCCGGTGTTCCCTGATCAGCACATCCTCCATGCCGATCTCCCGGAGCGTATTTCGAAGGTCATTGATGAGCACCCGTATACGATTCTGCTCGGCCCTGGTATCTCCGCCCTCCTGCCACAGCGCAAGGGCTATCTCGCCGGTGGTGCAGGCGGCGCCCTCCCTGTCTATAAGATAGGCAAGCAGCTCCTTTGACTGCTTTCTGGCAAAGATCAGGGGCTTGCCGTGCCAGTAAACATCGAAATGCCCAAAGCACTTTATCACAAGCTTGTCCTTGGGCTGCTTCTTTTCAGGCGGGAGATATTCAAGCTCTTTTTTGATATCCTCCACGCTCACGGGCTTCAGAAGATACCCTTGAGCCTTGATCTTGAACGCCTCCACGGCATAATCTCTGTAACCTGTGATAAATACGATCCTGGTCGAGGGAGAAAGCTCCTTTGTCTGAAGTGCGAAATCCAGACCGGATATCCCGGGGATCTCTATATCAGAAAAAACTATATCCGGCCTTTTCCCCGATCTGATGGCCTCCAGCGCCTGCAATGCCCTGTTGAAGGTCATGATCTCTGCATCCGGTGCCGCCTTTTCAATTACACTTGCTGTTTCTTTCAGGACACTCTCTTCATCATCGATCACAAAAATCAGCATTTTCCTCTTCTTTCCAGCCTGATAACCACTTTTGTCCCCTTACCGGGTTCTGAATCTATTATCAGTTTTCCTCCGCAAATACTCTCTATCCTCTCCCGGACATTGGCAAGACCCACATGGCTCTTGTTTCCCTCCGCAAGACTGATTGCCTCATTATTGTCATTAGAAAAACCGGGCCCGTCATCCTCTACCGACAGCTCTACAACGTCACCCAGGAACCTGGTCCTTATGATAACGGTTCCCTTTCCGCTGTTCTTTTTGCGGATCCCGTATGTCACCGCATTCTCAACCAGCGGCTGCAGCGTAAGGGTCGGCAGCTTGAAATCGGTGGTCGCAAGGAAATATTCGACCGAAAGATCATCTCCGAAGCGAAGCTTCTGCAGCGCCAGATATCCCTTTACATGATCAAGTTCCGTCAGAAAATCAACAGGCCTGTCCGTGGTGAGGGAATCCATATTGTGGCGGAGATACGCGACGAAAATATCGATAGCCTCCTGCGCCTTTGCTGCATCATTACCGCAGATATGCCTGATCGTGATCAGGCTGTTGTACAGAAAATGAGGCTGTATCTGCGCCAGAAGGATATCGAGCTTGAGCCTGGAATTCTCCGCTTCCTTTATGTAGTAACGCTCCGTCTGATCACTGAAAATAAAGGTCAGCATAAAGACCGCAGCGATGACTGAACTCAGCGCGATCAGATGTATGCCAAAAACCCTTGACTGGATCACCATTGCGATCATCGGAAAGACCGAATAGATGATGAAGGCGTAACGCTGCTTTTTTGTCAGGGATCTTCTCTTGACAAAGACCGCCAGCAGGTTTACTGCCATTATCAGGATCGTAGGCGCGACCAGAACCGGAAACAGCGGTCCCCTCGTGTAGATGTTGTACTGATCCACATTGTATATCGCTCCGGTAAAGAAATTGCTGACCAGCAAAACAACGTACACAAGCCAGAAAGCCAAAGAGACCCTGAAAAACGGACTCACGAACCACTTTTTTTCGCCGCTTTGATACAGGAGGAAAGCCGTTATGATAACCGTTAGAACGGAGGCAAAAAATGCCTGGCCGAAGAGCACTATCTCAGACAACAGCGGCCAAAAGGCGCTGTCCTGCCTTGAATACGTCAATCCCCTTGTCAATATGCAAAGGACATAAAGATCGAGTACTGCGAAAAGCAAAAAGAAGAAGTATCTGGTCTTTTTCTCGATATTGCTGCTTATGAATACCTGTACAAGTCCTATAGTGGCTATGACAAGCCCTGCCACCACAAGGATAAGATTTATTGTTCTGATCTCACCGGTCATTTGGCACACTCTCGGAATTGTTCAACAGGTTCTGAACTGCATACTCTGTTTTATTTTACCGAACCAAGCATTACACAAACATTACACAAAGAATCGCTGATAAAAAAAAAGGGGCTGTCGCACTATATTGATGACTATCCTAAGGAGATAGGGCAAATATGTAAAAAAAAGATCATAAGAGACTTCCCGCCTCTTATGATCTCTATTACAATTCCGGAATTTTTTACCTTTACGCCTATTCAAGATGCATGGCGCTGTGGTATTCCATTGCCCCGCCTTCAAATTCAAAATAATTGTTGAAGTCGAAATCTATGATCTCTCCCGTCACATTGTCCCTTGTTCCCTCATGTACGAGATAGCCATCAGCGGATCTTGAGAACATGAAGGTTAATTTATGCCCCGTCATCTGAACGGTCTTGTCAAGCTTCACGCAGAGCCTCTTGAAGCCCGTCATCGGGAAGCATACTCCGCAGAGCTTGTCGCAGGCATCTCTGAAACGATCGCCATAGGACTTATTGTCGGGTCCGTCCGGGAAGACCTTGTCGGCATTTATAAAATCCGAAGAGGAAACGCACCAGTCAAAACGCTTGCGCCACACATTCAGTATCTTCCCTCTCTCGTGACGATAGACAGGTCTGCAGACATAATCAACGGATCCCGGAACTATGAAATCACTCTCACCATCATTCGAAGCATTGTAGGTGACTATGGTACCGCAGCACTCCTTTATGAGCGGATCCGTCGCGGTCTCGTTCGATCTGTGCTTGAAGAGGATCAGACCATCCTCGGCCTCGACATGGACATCAAGCTTTTCAAATTCCGCCCTGATCGATGCAATATTGCACTTTCCATCCTCGGCCATCTGGTTTAAGCGGTCACGGAGCACATCAGCCATTTATGCTGTTTCCTTTCTATCAGATGATGATCATTTTGGATCAGCCGCCCGCTATCAGGGTAACTATTCGGACGGCGAACAACGCGAATATTACCCACATCACAGGCTTAATATCTTTGATCTTTCCTGTAAATATCTTGATAAGCGTCCATACGACTACTGCGAACATGATACCCGTTGCGATTGAATATGAGAAAGGCATCATGATGACCGCAAGATAAGCACCTACCACATCGGCAATATCGCCGTCGAAGTTGATCTTCGTGATGGACTTCAGCATCAGCATTCCGACATAGATGAGCGCCGGAGCTGTAGCGAAGGACGGTATTGCAAGGAATACCGGTGCAAGGAAGAGTGCGAGAACGAACATGCAGCCTGTAGTGAATGCGGTAAGTCCTGTCTTTCCACCCTCAGCAACACCGGCAGAGGACTCGACGAATGAGGTGACCGTTGATGTTCCGAGGCACGCACCGACTGTTGTTCCGATAGCGTCCGCCATGAGAACCCTGCCGCCCCTGGGAAGCTTTCCGTCCTTGTCAAGAAGGCCTGCCTTGTCGGCAACACCTACGACGGTTCCGATGGTATCAAAGAGATCGACATAGAGGAAGGCGAATACTATCGCGATGAACTGAATTATATGTGAGCCGACCCATTCAAAATTGAAGTGGAAGGCTGTGTTCTCAATGCCCGAAAGCTGGAGTCCCTGTGAGAAATCAGGGAATACCGAATATACTCCGGCTTCCACGTCAACAACATACCAGCCGGTCTTTTCCGCTACCATACCGAGAACCCAGGTAGCGATGATCCCGATAAGAACAGCTCCCTTGACCTTGAAATGAGTGAGCACGAGGATAAGGACGAAACCAATGATCGCAAGAGCAACCGGGGCAGAGCCGAGATCACCGAGATCGAGAGGTGTCGCAAGCCCGTCCGGATTGATGACGATGCCGGCACCTTTAAGACCGATGAAGGCTACGAAAAGTCCGATACCAGCTGAAATACCGCTCTTCAGAGACTGCGGTATACCGTTCAGTATCGCCTCTCTCGCCTTGAAGAGTGAAAGGATTATGAAGATGATACCTTCAACAAAGACCGCCGTAAGAGCGATGGTGAAAGGGTTTTCCACATCCGCCAGCTCATTCAGGCAGACTGTATAGGCAAAGTACGCGTTCAGTCCCAGTCCCGCAGACAGCGCTATGGGATAATTCGCAAGAAATGCCATTACGAAGGTCGCGACTGCCGAAGCAATAGCCGTAGCAACAAATACACCGCTCCGATCCATTACAGTTCCCAGGATGTTGGGATTAACTGCCAGGATGTACGCCATCGTAAGGAATGTAGTGATACCCGCGATGACCTCTGTTTTTACATCAGTGCCACGTTCCTTCAGGTGAAAGATCTTTTCCATGTTTCTTCTTTACCGGTTCTTCCGGTCCTCCTTCCTTTTCCCGTCAGTGCCTTTTAAGAAGCGCTCTTTTGTCTTTCCTTGACCTCATCGAGTGTCTCAAAAGCCGCAAGTTCGGGATGCTCCATATGTTCCTTTGAATATCCTTCGTAACCCTTCTTCTTGTGAGGCATTTCGGCCCAGAGTTCTTCCGCCGCACCCTTCCAGTTTGCAGCGTACTCATCGCATTTTGAGCAGAGCTGCTCGGCAGTCTCCTCGGACTCTGAATTCGTTCCGTGAGCTCCGGTGCGCTCCACCATTCCGCGAAGAAGCTCGGGATTTTCGAGCATCGGGCAGGGACGCAGATGGTTCCTGTTAAAGGGCTGCCCTTTGTGATATTCCTTAAAAAGCGGGCTCTGAAGGATCTCAAGTATTGATTTCTCCCTGATGTTGGAATCCGAGAAATGGATGAACACGCAGGGTTCTGCGTCTCCCGACGCATTGATATGGAAATAATTTCTTCCTCCGGCGATGCAGCCTCCGACGTACTCCCCGTCATTCTGGAAGTCCATGGGGAAGAAGCCTATATCGCACTCGGGGCTCCTGTAGGCGCGGATCTTCTTGATCATTTCCTTCCTCTGCTCTACGGAAGGCATAAGAGAAGGAACCGCATTGTTGCCGACAGGCATATAATGGAAATAGAAGCCGAAACGTGCGCCCTTTTCCGCTATCATGCGAACGAACTTCTCATCCGTGACCGCCTCGATATTCTCCGAGGTATAGCAGATGGAGGTTCCGAAGATGATCCCGTACTTCTGGAGAAGATCCATAGCCTTCATGCAGGCCTCATAATGACCTGAACCACGGCGGGCATCATTAGTCTCGGGCGTTCCCTCTATTGAAAGCTGGAAGGTGATATTTCCAAGCCTTACAACCTCCTTGCAGAACGGCTCGTCTATAAGAGTGGAATTGTCAAAGATCGAAAACTCGACATCATTATGCTTCTCAGCAAGCTTAAGTATGTCAGCCTTCCTGACCAGCGGCTCTCCGCCTGTCAGCATGTAAAGATAAACGCCGAGCTCCTTACCCTGGGTGATGATCCTGTCCATCTCATCAAAAGTGAGATTATTCTTGTGCCCGTAAGTTCCGGACCAGCAGCCTGCGCAGTGCATATTGCAGGCGTCTGTAGGATCAAAGAGGATGAGCCAGGGAATGTTACAGCCGTACTTCTCGCGGTTTGCGCGGATGAGCTTTGTTCCCCTGAAGAATGCCTCATACCCAAGGTTCAGAAGAAGCATCTTCGCTACATGGGGATGAGTCTCATCTATGACACGGTTTATGAATTTGACCCAGCGGTTATTGGGATCCTGGATGGCCGCCCTGACCTTTGCGACATTATCCTTGTTCATAGAGCCTTTTCCCCAGAACTTTTCCGCAAGATCAACAAGCTTCAGATATGATGCGGTTCTTTCTTCCTTTTTCTTGAGATGCTTTAAGAAGCCTTCGATGGCTACCGAAAACATCTTTCTTTCAGCAGCATGAGCAAGTGACGCCATTTCTCTAAAAACCTCCTGAATACAAAATGCCTTTTTTACAATCGAAATGACTATAATAGCGGCGGCATTTCCGGTCAATAAACAAACACTTAAAGATGTAATTTCTCCTATTCCTCGTTTTCTGTCAGGGTAAAATAAGTCTCATACAGCCTTGCCGCGTTCTTTCTCATCCTGTCTCCGTCGACCTTTAAGACGGTC
>OMRF01000193.1 GCA_900313435.1 uncultured Lachnospiraceae bacterium
ATATCTTCATACGGTCCGTGAAGAGCGCTTTCTATATCGGTATAGACAACCCCGAGCTTTGCGGTCTCATCCTTCACATTGTGGTAGACAAGCTCGGAATCATACTGGGCACCGACACCTGCAAGAGACTCTCTCTCAGCCTTTGGTATCCCAAGGTTCACAAAGGTCTTTTTTATGTCCTCGGGAAGCTCGTCCCACCTTGCCGCCATCTTCTTTTCCTTAGGACGTATATATGTAACGATATCGCTCATATTGAGGCCTTCTATGGAAGGTCCCCACTGAGGAAATGAAGTCTCATTATAGATCTTAAGGCACTTCAAGCGGAAATCCCTCATCCATTCGGGATCACCCTTTTCCTTTGAGATCTCAAGCACGATGTCTTCGGAAAGTCCCTCATCGACCTTGAAGATCTCTTCCTCCTTCTCCTCGAAGCGAAAATCATAGAAGGATCTGTCTATATCGTTTACTACTGTTTTTTCTTCTTTTTGAGCCATTATTATCTCAGATAATTTTCAAA
The DNA here is from genome assembly GCA_900313435.1 of uncultured Lachnospiraceae bacterium. Lineage (GTDB taxonomy): Bacteria > Bacillota > Clostridia > Lachnospirales > Lachnospiraceae > RUG306. Next base: position 518 of record OMRF01000193.1, read on the forward strand.
TCCGTTTTCATTGATATCATCAACAAGACTTCCGTCGCCCTCTTTAGTGATCCGGCCGTCGACTAAGACATGTGTCCTGTCAACAGTCAGCGACTCAAGTATCCTCGTGGAATGGGTAATGATGATAAGAGCGCCGTCAGTGCTTTTTTTGTATTCCCTGATACCGTCGGACACGGTCTTTACAGCATCAACATCAAGACCGGAATCTGTCTCGTCAAGAATGGCTATCTTCGGGGAAAGTGCAAGGAGCTGAAGTATCTCTGCCTTCTTTTTCTCGCCTCCGGAAAAGCCCACGTTCAGATCTCTCTCAGCATAGGAGGGATCCATATCGAGGACCTTCATCAGGGAGTCAAGCCTCTTCTTGAAATCCCAGACCCTTATATGCTCACCTGTACGCGCCTCAATGGCAGTCCTGATGAAATTCGAAAGGGTGATTCCCGGTACCTCCACCGGATTCTGGAATGAAAGGTACATCCCCTTTTTCGCGATCTTGTCCGCGGAAAGCCCGGTGATATCCTCACCTGAGAGACATATTGTCCCCTTGTCCACCGTGTATCCGGGATCGCCCATCAAAACAGAGCCGAGAGTCGATTTCCCCGCCCCGTTTGGTCCCATTATCACATGAGTCTCATTGCTCTTCACTGAAAGATCAATCCCGTGAAGGATCTCTTTTCCGTCAACCGAGGCAAAAAGCCCACTGACCTTCAATAATTCTTCTGACATTTCCTGTCTCCTTTAACCCTTACTATTTCGGTAGTATATGGGCTTTCTTTTTTTCAGTCAAGTATGCAAAAGGCGCTGTTTGTAGGGTTCTGAAAGGCCATCAGCTTCCATCTTTGGACTTTGCCAGTTTTTGCTGCTGATCATATGCTATGAGCGCATCCAAAAGCTCGGAAAGTTCCCCGTTCATCACGCGATCCAACTTGTACAGAGTCAGGTTTATCCTGTGATCAGTGACCCTTCCCTGGGGAAAATTGTAGGTCCTTATCTTCTCGCTCCTGTCTCCCGTGCCTATCTGCGCCAGGGTCTCCTCCGACCTTGATTCCTTCTGCTCCATGAGCTTCAGCATGTAGAGCTTCGTGCGTAGCAGCGCAAAGGCCTTCAGCTTGTTCTGGAGCTGTGATTTCTCGGTCTGGGAATAGATGACTATACCTGTAGGATAATGAGTGAGCCTCACCGCGGAATCTGTAGTGTTGACGCACTGCCCACCGTTTCCGGATGCTCTCATCACATCAATGCGGACATCCTTTTCCGGGATATCCGGGATATCTATCTCGTCAGCCTCCGGCATTACGGCGACGGTGGCTGTCGATGTATGTATCCTGCCTCCTGACTCGGTCTCGGGAACTCTTTGGACCCTGTGGACACCGGACTCATATTTAAGTACCGAGTATACCCCCGTGCCCCTTACGGTGAAGCTTATATGCTTGAAACCTCCGATCCCGGTCTCTTCGAACTCATCAGTCTCCATTGACCACCCCTTTGTCTGAATATACCGCTGGTACATCCTGTAAAGGTCACTTGCGAACAGAGCAGCCTCTTCTCCGCCGGCTCCGGCTCTGATCTCAAGCACCACATCCCTGTCATCATTCTTGTCCTTCGGAAGAAGAAAGATCTGAAGCTGCTTTTCGTAAGAAAGAAGCCTTTCCTTGGCTCCGGAAAGCTCCTCTCTCTCAAGCTCTATCATATCAGGATCCTTCTCGTCCGAAAGAAGCTTCTGCGCATCCAAAACATCGTTTTCGGCAGTCTTATAAGCTTTATAGACTTCAACTATGGGAGCAAGATCCCCCTGCTCCTTCATAAGCCTCTTGAAATTATTGCTGTCATCGGCAGCTCCGGGGCTTGCCAGAAGCCTCATCAGCTCCTCATACCGAAGGACAACATCCTCCATCTGCTCGTACATCTTTATATCCTCTTCTTCGCACAAATGCCCCTGTCAAGCGCACTTAGATCCTTTATTATCCTGATATCGGAAAACCCGGCTTCTTTAAGGAGGTTTGAAACATCCTCCCCTTCATCATATCCGATCTCAAGGAAAATGCTCCCGTTAACCTTTAGAAAAGCATCTGAGCCCTTTATTATCCTTCTGTAGAAGCAAAGACCGTCCTCTCCGCCAAGAAGAGCTCTCTCTGGCTCATAGAGCCTGACCTCCGGCATGAGGCTTTCCATGTCCCTTTCCCTGATATAGGGAGGATTTGAAACTATGATGTCAAAAGGCTCTGTCCTGTCCGGAACCGCTTCATAAAGATCGCCCGAAAAAAAACTGCACCTGTCTGAAAGTGAGAAATGGTCCGCGTTTCTTTTAGCTGCAATGACAGCCTTTTCACTGATATCACATCCAACGCCGTAAGAGTTAGCTTTATTCTTTGCGATGGCAAGCAAAATACAGCCTGTACCGGTGCATAGATCAAGGACTCTCTCTTCACCCTTCATTTCCTTAAGGACAGCCTCGCACAACATCTCCGTATCAAAACGGGGGATAAGCGTATCATCCTCTTTACTTACGGGGATCTTAATTCCCATGAAATATGCATAGCCAAAAATGAACTGAAGCGGTTCTCTTTTCTTTCGCCTTTCTATGATATGAAGGAGCCTTTTCTCCTCGCTTTCAGACAATTCTTCATCAGGCGACAGTTTTACGGAAAGAGGGGTCTTTTTCGTGACTTCAGAGAGTATGAGAGCACTGTCGTTTTCAAATTCATCTATCCCTGCGCCTTTAAGTTCGTTTTTAATTAATGAGTATGCTTCCTTTATTCTCACTTTGTATCAAAAAAAAGAAAAAGCCGGGCACCCCGGCCCGGCCATTCTTTACTCTGCAATACCGTATTTCTTGTTGAACTTGTCGATACGGCCCTTTGCCTTAACCTGTTTCTGCTGTCCGGTATAGAACGGATGGCACTTCGAACAGATCTCGACGTGAATGCTTTCCTTTGTCGAACCGGTAACGAAGGTGTTGCCGCAGTTGCAGGTAACCGTTGCCTGGTAGAACTGAGGATGTATTCCTTTTCTCATCTCAAACTCACCTTTCTCCCGAATAAACATCCCGACCAAAACAACTACAAGACTATATCACCAGAAGAAGCTGTTTGCAAGTTCTTTTTAGAATATTCCGTTTTTCTTTATCACCAGATCTACAAAATCCCTGTTGTTTCTCGTATGTGTGAAAAGATGGAGAGCAGCCTCCGTGGCTTCGTCCTTTTTCAGTCCTACAAGAGCCTTCCTGAGAAGATCCGCAGCCTTTGCCTCCTCAATATCAAAGAGAAGATCATCCCTTCTTGTGGAGGATCTGCCAAGGTCAATGGCAGGAAATACTCGCTTTTCAGAAAGCTTTCTGTCGAGGACCAGTTCCATATTGCCTGTACCCTTGAATTCCTCAAATACGACATCATCCATCTTTGAGCCCGTCTCCACCAGAGCCGTAGCGAGGATCGTAAGGCTTCCGCCCTCCTTCATGTTCCTTGCAGCCCCGAAAAATCTCTTCGGCATATGAAGGGCTGCGGGATCGAGACCACCGGAAAGTGTCCTTCCCGAAGGCGGTACCGTAAGGTTATATGCACGGGCCAGACGCGTAATGGAATCAAGGAGGATCATCACATCCCTTCCGTGCTCCACAAGTCTCTTCGCCCTTTCTATCACCATCTCCGAGACCCTCTTATGATGCTCCGGGAGCTCGTCAAAGGTAGAATACACGATCTCCACATTATCTCCCCTGACATTGTCCTTCATGTCAGTGACTTCCTCAGGACGCTCATCTATGAGGAGGATGATGATATGCATTTCAGGGTGGCTTGCTATGACAGATGTCGCGATCTGCTTCAAAAGGGTGGTCTTTCCGGCCTTTGGCTGTGAAACGATCATTCCTCTCTGCCCCATACCAATGGGGGAAAGCATATCGACTATTCTCATGGAAACAGGACCACCCGGCTTCTCAAGCCTTATCCTCTTGTTGGGGAAGATGGGGGTCAGATTCTCAAAATTAGGCCTCGCTGAGGCAGCCTCGGGAGACATACCGTTTATCGTATCAATGTAGAGCAAGGCTCCGAACTTGTCGTTTGGATTGTTCCGGCGCGTTGAGCCTGTGACTATGTCCCCGGTCTTAAGGTTAAACCTTCTGATCTGGGAAGGCGAGACATAGATATCATTCTCTCCTGACATGAAGCCGTTTGAACGAAGGAAGCCGTAGCCCTCTGAAAGAACCTCGAGGAAACCCGCTCCTGGCTTTGCGTCGTCATATACCGGCGGTTTCTTCTCTGCCTTTTCTTCCTTCTCTTCCTTTTCAGGTTCAGGAGTTGCTTCAACAGGAGCATTAGAAAGCTCTTCTTTTTCGTCTGAAAGAGCGCTGTCCTCTTTACTGCTTGAGTCCACAGATGCCGCGGTCTCCTCTTTTTCATCCATTTCGACCATCAGCTCTATGAGCTCTTCCTTCTTTTTCTGCTGGGCATATTTTATGCCGCGCGTTTTCGCAATGGCCTTTATGTCAGCGGCCTTAAGCGACTCATATTGTTCTCTGTTCATGTATTTCCTGCCTTTTGGGATTTTTAAAATAAAGTGACGATCAATCGAAAAACCATTGTGATATGAAACTTTACTAGAATCGCATTATACTGCTTTTTCGCCAGCCTTGCAAGGTGTTTTTAAAAGCGGTATACTCCCGAACGTACTATGATCTAACTATGAAAAGGAGACATCCCATGACTCATGATGAAGAAGCTCTCCTCCTCCATGAAAAGTGGCAGGGGAAGATAGATACCGTATCAAAGGCGCCTGTAAGCACCCATGAGGATCTTGCCCTCGCCTATACTCCGGGTGTTGCCGCGCCCTGCAGGGAGATAGCGCGTGACAAGTCCCTCGCATACAAATATACCATCAAGCAGAACACTATAGCCGTGGTCTCGGACGGAAGCGCTGTCCTCGGACTTGGAAATATAGGTCCTTATGCCGCGATGCCTGTGATGGAAGGGAAGGCCGTGCTCTTCAAGACCTTTGGAGATGTGAATGCGGTTCCCATCTGCCTCGATACCCAGGATACGGAAGAAATAATAAAGACCGTAAAGCTTCTTGCCCCCGGTTTCGGCGGCATCAACCTCGAGGACATCTCGGCTCCCCGTTGCTTTGAGATCGAAAAGCGCCTTAAGGAGGAACTTGATATCCCGGTCTTTCATGATGACCAGCATGGAACTGCCATAATAGTCCTTGCAGGTGTTCTAAACGCCCTGAAGGTCACCGGCAAAAAGAAGGAGGAGGTTTCGATAGTCATAAACGGCGCAGGAGCTGCCGGAGTAGCTATAGCGAAGCTTCTTCTTCTGGATGGCTTTTTGCATATCACTATGGCAAATTCAAAAGGCATCCTCTCTGAGAACAATCCCAGACTCAACTGGGCGACCAAGGAAATGCTTAAGGTGACAAATCTTGAGAAAAAGGAAGGGACTCTTGCCGACGCGGTAAAGGGAGCCGACATCTTCATCGGTGTATCGGCGCCGAACGTCCTTACGCAGGATATGGTCCGCACAATGAGGAAAGACCCCATCATATTTGCCATGGCAAATCCCATCCCGGAGATCATGCCGGATCTTGCAAAAGAAGCAGGCGCCGCCGTGGTAGGGACCGGTCGATCTGACTTCCCGAACCAGGTGAACAATGTCCTCGTATTCCCCGGAATCTTCAAAGGTGCTCTAAAGGGCGGAGCGAAGCAGATCACGGAGGAGATGAAGCTGGCCGCTTCCTACGCTATCGCCTCCCTTGCCTCTGATTCCCTCTCAGCTGAACATGTGCTTCCGGAACCCTTCGACAAGAGAGTCGCGGACGCTGTTGCGATGGCCGTTATGGAACACATAGCAGACTGACATGGATACCGACACCCTCTACAAGATCATGCTGATGAAGCTCCTTTCGCTTTCCCCGGAGCCTCTTTCAACTTCGGTCATTACTGACTTTTTTTCAAAAAAGAATTACACCGGCTACTTCACGGTTCAAAAAGCTCTGTATGAGCTGAAGGATCAGGGGTTCATAAGCCCAACGGAAGAATTTTCCCGTACTTACTATGTTCTGACAGATGCGGGTAGTTCTGCCCTTTCCTCTCTTTCAGACAGGATCACAAAGGATATCCTTTCTGATATCGAAAGCTATCTCAGGGAAAACCAAAAAGAGATAAGGGCAGAATCCTCGCTTCAGGCCACTTATGATGCTACGGTATCAGGCTTTTCGGTCCGGCTGACAAAGACGGAAAATAACGCAAAGATAATAGATCTCACTTTTCCGGTTCCTACAAAGGAATCGGCCGAGAATATCTGCATCAACTGGAAAAGCCATAGCGATGAGGCCATCGACTCCCTTTATGAAACCCTGATCAGATAGACCTGCGCTTTTTCTTTCTTTTCCTTTTCTTCCTTGCTCTTTGTCTCCATATTGCAAGCAAAAGAACTGTTCCTGCAAGAACGCATAAGAGGATCACTATGATGATAAGCCTCTTATCGGAAGCAGCCTTTGAATCATTTTCTTCCTGAAGCTTTTGGCTATCTCGGACCGAAGATGAAAGGGCTTCCCTTGATGCAGCATCACTTTGCAGCCGCTCACGCTCTATGGAAGCGCTTGATGAAGCTCTTTTAGCTTCTTCACTCAAACGTATCTCCTCTTGCCTTTTTTCCTCGGCAAGCCTTTCCTCTTCCTCATAGGTAATGATGTTTTCCGTCATCTCATTCATACCGGTATCGTTTCCGACTGTCGTCCGGAACAGTCCGAATTTTGAGCAGTTGATCTCGGACGCCCTGTAATCCTTCGGATCATCCGTCACGTAAAACCAGTATTTCTGCTGGGAAACATGCTTTTTGTAGGAATCTCTGGCGACCTCAAGTGCAGTGCGCCCTCCCATTGCAGGAAGGGGCTGCCTCACATCAAGCGTGATGGTATTTTCAGGGTAAAGATGAAGATAGGTTTTTTTTACGTCAAAAACGCCGTATTCATTGGCGGAAGCAGGATAAAAGGAAGGATCTAAAGAACCTTCCACGGCCTCTGTAACGCATTTTGCAAGCAGCCTGTGACCGCCGTGACCGTACTCGCCGTTCAGATCCTGTGTTACTACGATCAGAGGCTTAAATCGTCTGACAGTCGAGACCACGAAGGAAAGGACCTTGTCATGATCATACTTTAAAAGAGCTTCATCAAGATCCGCAGCGTAATAATCCCTGAAACCGCCGTCAACGGGGTACCGCCTTATCCCCGATTCCCAAAGTCCGTCAAGCTTCTCATGTTCCCTTACAGGCTCAGTATCCCAAAACTCTGTAAGATAGGCTATCTGAACCGAAAGCCCTTCTCCACCGCCGTATTTTGCCAGCATTCCGCCCAAAAACAGTATCTCGTCATCGGAATGTGTCGAAAAGACGAGAAAATCCGTTTTCTCCGTTGGTTCCTCCCAGACCTGGGCAATGGTCTTTGGATCCGTACCCACTGGGACTGCCCTTATACCGCAAAGTGTCATAGTATCTTTTGCTTCGATCGTTACAGAGCTTCCCGGAGACGAAAGCGCGGCATATTCGTGAAGGAATCCATGAGTGCCAAAAGAAGAAGTCTTGTCATTTTCTATCAAAAGCCACTCCGAAGGCACCCTGTCCCATTCAAGATATATCCCCTGCATAGGGGAATCGGAAGTGACGACGATCTTATTTCCTGAATAAAGCTTCACCGTCGTTGAATAATCTTCGTCCGAAAGTACATTTGTTATATCCCTTCCGTCAAGTACGGCTTTATATGAAAGCCCCTCGGCCCGGGCAGAAATAAAGGGGATAAAAAAGGCAAATAATAATGCCAAAGATATCAGCAAGAGCTTTTTATTTCCTCTCATCGTATAAAGACTCCCTTCCGGTTTTGACCGATGAATTGTTTTGTGCTAAAATACCCCCCATGAATACAGAAGGAAAAAAGAAAAAATTCCCACGTATTGTGGTCATATGCATCGCCGTATTCCTTACCTACCTTGCCATACATTACTGGGATCCTCTTATAGCTTTCATCGGAAAGCTTCTTTCGGCTGCGGCTCCGCTTTTTATAGGCGCGATCATCGCATTTATCGTTAATATCTTTCTCCGCTTCTATGAAAAGCATTTTTTCCGGAAGAGTGAAAAAGACATCGTAAAAAAATTGCGGCGTCCCGTCTGCATATTGTTATCATACCTGACGGTTGCCGCCATCATTACCGCCATAGCTTTTCTCGTGATACCCCAGCTCATCGACGCCGGAACCTCTCTCTTTGAAAGGCTGCCGGTCTTCCTTGAGAACATCAGGGAGAATCAGTTCGTTATGAAGATCGTTTCCGGTCTTCCCGAAGGAATGCAGAAAGCGATCCAGACGGCTGATCCCAATCTCATGTTAAATGAGATCCTCTCCTTCTTAACCACAGGTATCCTTGGGAAAACCGGTGTTACCGCTGTGATCACAGGGGTTGCATCTTCAGTCTTCAAAACCTTTATAGGCCTTATCTTCTCGGTCTACCTTCTGGCTTCAAAGGAAAAGATAAAGGCAGGCTTAAAGCGCTTCTTTGCTACCTATCTTCATCCCACCGCAAACAAAGTGCTCCTTCGGATAGCCTCCGTCCTTAATGAGAGTTTTCGCAACTATCTTGTGGGGCAGTTTACCGAAGCTCTGATTATGGGAACTCTCTGCCTCATCGGTCTTTCGATATTCAGATTCCCTTATGCCCCCATCATCGCTGCGTTGATGGCTGTCGGTGTCCTGATACCGATATTCGGAGCTTACATAGGTGCCATAGCAGGCTTTATCCTGGTATCTTCAGTTTCACCTGTTCAGGGGTTCTTCTTCCTGATCTTCATCATCGTTGTCACTCAGGTAGAAGGGAATCTCATCTATCCGAGAGTCGCGGGGTTCAATCTCGGTCTCCCTGGAATATGGATCCTTGCCGCCGTTATAGTATGGGGCGCTCTCTTCGGCTTCCCCGGAATGATCTTCGGCGTACCTTTAACTGCCGCGTTATATAAGCTTCTGAAGGAAAATATGAAGGGACGCGCCGAAAAGAAGGCAGCTGAAAAGGCCAATGAAACAATGCCGCCTGTATCAGAAGGTGATCTAAGCGGCACTGAACAAAGCATCGAAACGTTAAACAACGAAAATAAAGGAAATCTTTAAAGAGCGTTCAACTTCCCGAGATTGTTTAAAGCCTCAAGGAGTGGACGTCTCACCTCTTCCCACTCTGCCTTGTGCATGGGATCCCCGATCTGCTTGCTAATGACCTGGGCTATAAGATCGTTCAGCTGCTTTTCTATCTGACTGTTGTTCATACTTCATCACCTCATCAAAACTGCTGATCTTTAAAGTATTCTAACAGCTTTGCCATACTCATGCAATGGTGCTCAAAAGCTCTCTGCCCATTTAACAAGAGAATCATGCCAGATATTGTCCATTACATCCCTTTTCATCCTGTCTGTCACAGGACCGTTCTTTGCCATTTTCGAAAGTATCACCTGCTGGAGCTGTTCGACACTCATCTCAGAATAAGGCACACCTTCAGGTATCAAAACCTCCCCGGGTGCGGGCTCCGGCTTTGACTCTTTTTTTGTTTCTGCTTTAGATCCTGCCTGCGCTTCTTCCTTTGGCGTTTCTTTTGGCTCCGGCTTTTTCTTTGGCTCTTCGATCGGAAGAACATTTGTGATCGTCTCTTCTTTTTTGTCTAAAGCACCTTCCGGAGCAAATATCTCTCCGCTGTTCCCCGAAAGCGTGATATCAAGCCTGCCGCCGTTTGATGAAACCTTTTTCCCGCTGAGAAGGGCTATGTAGCTGTCGTGATGGGCCTCAACATTTATGTGTGCTTCGTGAGACACATTATTGACGGCTATTATCATCTCACCCCGGGCAAAGGCAAACTGCTCTGTAGTAAGGGAAAGTTCCCTGTAGCTTCCGTATGAGAGGTCTTTATATTTAAAATGTATATCCCCAAGCCTCTCAAGTAGAGATGTGCAGGGATTGTCCCTGACAGCGTTTTTATGATCTGCGATATCGATCTTTGGCCTTAAGGAATCATCGGAGGATCTTTCCTTTTTTCCCTCTATTCCGAATTCACTTCCGTAATAGACTGAAGGGATGCCCGGCAGTGAATAAAGAAGGATATGGACAGGCGTATAATTTGCCTTTTCCGAAAGCTTTGTCATTATCCTCTCAACATCATGGTTGTCCACGAAATTGTAAAGGCGTATGTTTCCGGGGACCATATCATTGTTCCTCTTAACAGTATGAGCGATCTCAAAATAATTATGATCATTGTGACCGCTGAAGAAAGCCTTGTGAAGAGAATAATTCGTTACGCTGTGAAGCGTGCTGTCATTTGCCCAGCGTGAATAATCCCCGTGTATCACCTCTCCCATGAGCCAAAAATCTGGCTTTAATGAATCAGCAGTCCTTCTTAAGTCCTTCATGAAATCAAAATCCAGAACATCCGCGGCATCAAGACGGATACCGTCTATATCAAAGGTATCGACCCAAAACCTTATGACATCGCATATATAATCCCGCACCGCCGGATTCCTCTGGTTCAGCTTGACGAGAAGGTTGTAGCCTCCCCAGTTGTCA